>CALPKO020000083.1 GCA_943324165.2 Bdellovibrio sp. ZAP7
CGATAAAAAGCGGTTTATTGTCTTCAATCACACAACCCAAAGGCGCAACGGAAGTTTCGCATGCAGTAAATGCAAAAAGCGCATCTATGGTTTTATCGGGAGAAACACCTGGAAAAAGGTGAATTAAAATTTCAACTTCGGCAGCGGTGTTGTCGTCAATTTTTTTAATTTTTATCTTTCCTTTTTCATTGGCTTTCAATATACTATCGATAAGAGTTGAAGTATTAGTTGAAAATGGAATTTGCGTTATAACCAAGGTATTTTTATCCCATTGACCAATCTTAGCACGCACCCGAACACGTCCGCCACGAAGACCGTCATTATAATTTGAAACATCAGCAATTCCTGCAGTTTGAAAATCTGGATAAATCGTAAACGGTTTGCCTTTCAAAATTTTAATTGAAGCATCAATCAACTCATTGAAGTTATGAGGTAATACTTTTGTTGACAATCCAACTGCAATACCTTCGGCACCTTGCGCTAAAAGCAATGGGAATTTTACGGGTAAATTATTCGGTTCAGCACGACGACCGTCATAAGAAACGCCCCAATCGGTAATTTTCGGACTATAAATGACTTCTAAGGCAAATTTAGATAAACGTGCTTCGATATAACGAGAAGCCGCAGCGCCGTCCCCGGTAAGTATATTTCCCCAGTTTCCTTGGCAGTCGATTAACAACTCTTTTTGACCAATTTGCACCATTGCATCGCCAATACTTTGATCACCATGAGGATGGTATTGCATCGTATGTCCGACAACATTCGCAACTTTGTTGTAACGACCATCATCAAGCTCTTTCAACGAATGCATAATACGACGCTGAACAGGTTTAAAACCGTCTTCAATAGCAGGAACAGCGCGTTCTAAAATCACATAGGAAGCGTAGTCCAAAAACCAATCTTTATACATTCCTGTAACTTTGGTAATGGTATCTTCACCAGTTTCTTGAATGTTGTAAAAATGTTCCCCTTCAAAATTATCCTTTGCAACAGCAATTATTTCTTCGGAAACTTCTTCATTTTGATGTTCTTCATTTTGATCCTCAGGGATTGTATTTTCGTCTTCTTCGTCTTTCATTTATGCTGAATTATTTCAGTATTTTTTAACTATTTAAAAATCAATATTCGTATTTGATTCATGCACTACAACTTCTACTTCTTTATTTTGATACCATTCCTACTAGCAAATTCTTTTTTTTTTTATAGAAAAATGATATTTAATAAAATCTCTATTAATTGGCTTCAATTTGATCCAACTCTACTTTCAAATTTTTGATAATGAACTCTTGACGGTCTGGTGTGTTTTTGCCCATATAAAAAGACAACAACTGTTCTATTGAAGTGTTTTTGTCCATCATGATAGGATCTAAACGAATGGTTTCGCCAATAAAATTCTTGAATTCATCGGGAGAAATTTCTCCTAAACCTTTAAATCGAGTAATCTCTGGCTTGGGTTTTAGTTTTTCAATCGCATCTTTGCGCTCTTGTTCAGAATAGCAATAAATGGTTTCTTTTTTATTTCTCACCCTAAACAATGGCGTTTGCAAAATATACAAATGTCCATCTTTTATCAATTCAGGAAAAAATTGCAAGAAAAATGTGATTAACAACAAACGTATGTGCATGCCATCGACGTCGGCATCGGTTGCAATTACAATGTTATTGTAGCGCAAATCTTGCATGTCTTCTTCGATATTCAAAGCCGCTTGCAGCAAATTAAATTCTTCATTTTCATAAACAATTTTTTTGCTCATTCCATAAGAATTCAGCGGTTTTCCGCGCAAACTAAAAACTGCTTGTGTGTTTACATCTCTAGATTTAGTGATTGAACCCGATGCAGAATCTCCCTCGGTGATAAAAAGTGTGCTTTCTAAATACCTTGGATTTTTGATATCTGGCAAATGCACCCGACAATCACGTAATTTTTTATTGTGTAAGTTCGATTTTTTAGCACGGTCTTTGGCTAATTTTCTGATGCCTGATAATTCTTTGCGCTCGCGTTCGGCTTGAAGGATTTTTCGCAATAGCAAATCGGCAGCTTCAGGATTCTTGTGTAAAAAATTGTCTAGTTTATTTTTTATAAAATCATTTACAAAAGTTCGAACAGATGGCATTCCTGGCTCAGAGCCAATTTCAGTTGAACCCAATTTGGTTTTGGTCTGCGATTCAAAAACAGGTTCCATTACTTTTATACTAACCGCAGAAACTATCGATTTTCTTATATCCGAAGGTTCAAAACCTTTGTTGTAGAATTCTCGAATTGTTTTTACAATCGCTTCTCGAAAAGCAACCAAATGCGTTCCTCCTTGCGTAGTATTTTGACCATTTACGAACGAATGGTATTCTTCAGAATATTGTGATTTGCTATGCGTTATTGCCACTTCAATATCATCTCCCAAAAGATGAATAATCGGATATACTTTGTCTTCTTCAGCTATATTTTCATCTAATAAATCACGTAACCCGTTATCGGAATAAAACTTTTCGCCATTGTAAATAATCGTTAAACCCGTATTGAGATAGCAATAATTCTTTAACATTTTTATTACATATTCATTTCTGAATTTATAATTCTTAAAGATTGCCTCGTCGGGAATAAAAGTAACTTTCGTGCCTTTTCGTTTAGTAGTTTCGACTATTTCTTCTTCTAAAACCAAATTTCCAGCAGAAAATTCTGCTCCTTTTTGCTTATCGTCACGAACTGATTCTACGCGGAAATAATTGGAAAGTGCATTGACAGCTTTTGTTCCAACTCCATTTAAACCAACGGATTTTTTAAAAGCCAAAGAATCGTATTTTCCACCGGTATTCATTTTAGAAACTACATCGACAACTTTCCCAAGTGGAATTCCACGGCCGTAATCTCTTACAGAAACCGTTTTGTCTTTAATAGTCACTTCTATGGTTTTTCCTGACCCCATTACAAATTCATCGATGCAATTATCGATTACTTCTTTGAGCAATATATAAATTCCATCGTCAACCGAAGAGCCGTCTCCTAACTTTCCGATGTACATTCCGGGACGCATTCTAATATGTTCCTTCCAGTCGAGCGAACGAATATTGTCTTCCGTATATTGATTTTGTTCTGACATTTTAAAATTATCGATTTTGTGCAATATACCACATATCAGTCAGGTTTAAATGCCTATGAAGCCAAAGTTATTAAGAATGATATTGACAATTTTGAAGTTAGAAGTTGGAAGTTAGAAGTTGATAGTTTCAAGTCATTTAAAATCATAAGTAAACAGAAAAATCGTTGGTCAAGCCTACTTTTATGAGGGTGAAAAAAATCTAAATCGTATTTTTATTAAAAACTAAAAATCAATTGGAAGTTTTTTTATAAACTTGTTGATAACCGAAGTCTTTTAAGTGAAGAAATTTGCTGAATTCTCTCCTTGTAGGATTAATGATGAAAGTAGTTGAATCAATCGTTTTTGAATGAATTTTAGTAATAGAATCCATCCGTCTCAAATCGTTTTCAGCGTATAAATGTTTGAATTCAAGATTATTCTTATTCAAATTGACAAGAGTAACTTCCCAATATTTTGATGTTTTTTCATTTAAAATTAAAATTCCATTGATTCGTTTTGCCTTTTGACTATCCGATAAAATAAAAATCGTATCAATCTCTCTTGAAGAAAATTCTATTGAATCGCCACCATTTTATAATCAAAAACAGTATTGTTTATTTTTGAAATATATTTACCGTTTGCAAAATTGAATTCTGTTTTTAATGAATCTAATTGGTTTTTTGGGAATTTGAATTTGAATAAATTCTCAGAAGTGATGGCGTTTTTATTAATCTTCAAAACTACCGAATCTGAGTTAATATACTCTCCAATAAATTTATTTGGAATTGAAGTTAATTCGCTATCATTAATAGGTTGAGGGTTTTCAAAGTAGAAAGTAAAACTATCTTGAAATGCAGCTTTATCTTTACAGGAATAAAATATAAAACTCAAAACGATTAAAACAACAATTTTTTTCATATTCTAAATTTTAAAAAAATTATTCAATTTTTATGCCAAAAAAAAACCGCTCAATAACTTGAACGGTTGAGATAAATTTTTATTTTAATTTTAAACATTGAACCTAAAGTGCATTACATCACCATCTTTAACGATGTATTCTTTGCCTTCCACTTTAAATCTTCCTGCTTCTTTCGCTTTTGATTCGGAACCATAAGTTACATAATCTTCATAAGAAATTACTTCTGCACGAATAAATCCTTTTTCAAAATCGGTGTGAATTACGCCAGCTGCTTGAGGAGCAGTTGCACCAATATTTATTGTCCAAGCGCGTACCTCTTTGACTCCAGCCGTAAAATAAGTTTGTTGTTTTAGTAATTTATAAGCGGCACGGATCAAAACTGAAGCGCCAGGTTCTTGCAAGCCCATGTCTTCTAAAAACATTTTGCGCTCTTCGTATGTTTCTAATTCTGTTATATCTGCCTCAGTTCCTACAGCCAAAACAATTACTTCCGCATTTTCATCTTTAACAAGTTCTCGCACCAATTCTACGTATTTATTGCCTGTCGCAGCCGAATCTTCATCAACATTACAAACATATAATACTGGTTTTGAAGTGATCAATTGAAAATTTTCAAACAATTCTTCTTCTTCAAATCCTTTTGGCTCAACTGTTCTCGCAGATTTTGCTTGCAACAAACTTTCTCGAATTCTATTTAACAATCCTTCTTCAACTTGTGCTTCTTTATTTCCTGTTTTCGCTGCACGTTTCACTTTTTCCAAACGTTTTTCTACAGTTTCTAAATCTTTTAATTGTAGCTCAATATCAATTGTTTCTTTATCGCGAATTGGATTTACATTTCCGTCAACATGAATGATGTTATCATTGTCAAAACAACGTAAAACATGAATAATTGCATTACATTCGCGGATATTTGCCAAAAATTGATTTCCTAAGCCCTCTCCTTTACTTGCTCCTTTTACCAAACCCGCAATGTCAACGATATCAACTGTCGCCATTTGAACCCTTTCTGGTTTAACCAATTCTTCCAGTTTTTCAATGCGCGGATCCGGCACGTTTACTACTCCGATATTTGGCTCAATCGTACAAAACGGAAAATTAGCGCTTTGTGCTTTTGCATTTGATAAACAATTGAATAAGGTTGATTTTCCAACATTAGGTAATCCTACAATTCCTGCTTTCATTTTTATGAATGTTTTTTAAAAGTTTGCAAATATATGCTTTATATTATTTAAAAAATAATCAAAATACATTTCTCAAAATCATAATCTTTAACTAAAATTATATAATAAGTCAAAAGATTTATGGACGTAGATTTGTGCAATAACTTTAAATTCAAATCATATGAAAACAATAATTCTAAGTATTGCCATTAGCGTTGTTACTTTAATTGCTAATGCGCAAATAAAGAATGTAACAGAAGTTAGTAAAACAACTATTACTACAACTAAAGATTCCGATGGAGTAAAACAATCAATTAAAAAACAAGATGTTAAAGAAGTGCAAAATGTTGAATTAGAAAATCCAAATTCTAACGAATTGAACAAAGATATCAAACCAACTCCAATTGATGTTACTTCAAAAACACAAGTTATAAATGCTGATGGCTCAACAAGAACGGTCGATGTCGATCGTTCGTCTTATTATGAATCAAACGGAAAAAAAGTGCAATTATCATTAGACGCAAATGGTTATTCAATGATTATTCCCGAGACAAAAACAAAAACTTTGTTACGAAAAACAGCAACAAACAGCTATATTTTAAAATCAAAAAACAAATATGCAATTGGCTATTTTGATACAAATGGAGATTTGATTATTGAAACTTATGATGCTAAATCAGACAAGGTGAACGCAGAAACCTACAAAATAGCAAAATAATTACTTTGAATAGAAAAATATAAAAGTCGTCTATGGATGGCTTTTTTATTATAAGTATATTTACAAAAATTTTTAACAAATGTATTTTTCTATTATCATTCCTGTTTTTAACCGTCCTCAAGAAATTGAAGAAATGCTTGAAAGTTTGACAAAAACAACTTTTAAAGCAGATTTTGAAATTTTAATTATCGAAGATGGTTCGACGAACAAATGCGAGAACGTTGTTGAAAAATATAAAAGTAAATTAAATATCAGCTATTTTTTTAAATCAAATTCAGGACCAGGTGATTCAAGAAACTTTGGAATGAAAAAAGCCAAAGGCGATTATTTTTTGATATTTGATTCAGATTGTATAATTCCAGCACACTATTTAAATGAGGTTTCGAAAGCGTTGAAGTCTAACTTTGTTGCTTGTTTTGGTGGACCTGACCAAGCTTTAAAGAGTTTTTCAACCATACAAAAAGCGATTAAC
>CALPKO020000084.1 GCA_943324165.2 Bdellovibrio sp. ZAP7
ATTATCCTACTGAACCTTCCAACGAAATTTCTAGCAATTTCTGTGCTTCAACTGCAAATTCCATTGGTAACTTATTCAAAACTTCTTTGCTAAAACCATTTACGATTAAGGCAATGGCTTTTTCAGTCGGAATACCTCGTTGATTACAATAAAAAACTTGGTCTTCGCCGATTTTAGATGTCGTTGCTTCGTGTTCAATTTTAGCGGATGTGTTTTTACTTTCGATGTATGGAAAAGTATGCGCGCCACAATTATTTCCCATCAATAATGAATCACATTGAGAAAAATTTCTTGCGTTGTCTGCATTTTTACTAATCTGAACCAATCCACGGTAACTGTTTTGAGATTTTCCTGCCGAAATTCCTTTCGAAATAATCGTTGATTTGGTGTTTTTGCCCAAATGTATCATTTTAGTACCAGTATCAGCTTGCTGAAAATTATTGGTAACGGCGATGGAATAAAATTCTCCAACGGCATTATCTCCTTTCAAAATTACAGAGGGATATTTCCACGTAATTGCTGAACCGGTTTCAACTTGCGTCCAAGAAATTTTTGCGTTTTTTTCGCACAATCCCCTTTTAGTAACAAAGTTGTAAACGCCGCCTTTTCCTTCCTTATTTCCTGGGTACCAATTTTGTACGGTCGAATATTTTATTTCAGCATTATCTAAAGCAATTAATTCTACAACTGCAGCGTGCAACTGATTTTCGTCACGACTTGGAGCAGTACAACCTTCGAGGTAAGAAACATAACTTCCTTCATCGGCTATCAAAAGTGTACGTTCAAATTGGCCTGTTCCTGCTTGATTGATTCGGAAATAGGTCGATAATTCCATTGGACAACGAACGCCTTTTGGGATGTAACAAAAACTTCCATCAGAAAAAACGGCTGAGTTTAAAGCAGCATAAAAGTTATCTTTTTGAGGAACAATGGTGCCTAAGTATTTTCGAACCAATTCAGGATGCTCTTTAATTGCTTCTGAAATAGGACAAAAAATAATTCCTTTTTCAGACAATGTTTTTTTGAATGTGGTGGCAACCGATACGGAATCAACTACAATATCTATAGCAATGTTGTTCAATTTTTTTTGTTCGTTGATAGAAATACCTAATTTTTTATACATTTCTAACAATTCAGCGTCAACATCGTCAAGAGATTTGTTGGGATCTGCTTTTTTTGGTGCGGAATAATACGAAATTGCTTGAAAATCAGGTTTTTCATAATGTACATTTGCCCATTCAGGTTCGGTCATTTCCTCCCAAGCACGAAAAGCTTCAATCCGCCAATCGGTCATCCATTGTGGCTCTTCTTTTTTCAAAGAAATAGCGCGAACGATGTCTTCATTTAATCCGATAGGAAATGTCTCCGATTCTAATTCGGTGTAAAATCCGTATTCGTATTCTTTGGTTTCAAGTTCGAGTTTAAGGTCGTCTTCTGTGTATTTTGACATATCATCCCCCTAACCCCCTACGGGGGAACTCCTACTAGGGGTAAATAGGAATTTATTTTTTATATATTATTTTTTAAGCCGTCCCTTTGGGAGGGTTGGGTGAGCTTACAATGAGAAACTTTCCCCACATCCACAAGTTCTGCTCGCATTTGGATTGTTAAAAACAAAACCTTTTCCATTCAAACCTCCAGAAAATTCTAAAATTGTTCCAGCTAAGTAGAGAAAAGATTTTTTTTCGACAGCGATTTTCACATTATTGTCTTCAAAAACTTTATCGTTTTCACCTAAAGATTTGTCGAATTTTAATTCATACGACAAACCCGAGCAACCACCAGATTTTACGCCAACTCGAACGTAATCTTGGGCTGCATTAAAACCGTCTTCATTCATCATGGCAACGATTTTTTTGCTAGCGTCATCAGATACTTTAATCATAACCTTGTTTTTATTTATTTTTATAGGTGTTATGTAATTCACACAGAAACACTAATTTTAAATTAATGTTTTTTCTTATGCTCATTTCACCGTTATATTGATTTTGTCTAAATTAACCGCAAAGATATTACAAATTAAACTTTTTGCACAGTCAATAACATTATAATAACAAATTTAGAAATAGATTTTAATGATAATACTTTTCAATTAACGTTTTGATAGAAATATGATTTTAATAATTGTATCGTTTTCTGGTTTAAAAATTATTTGCTTAAAATAGCTGGTTTGCTTATTTTTTAAGCAAATACAAGAATTTAAATTTAAATTCGTCTAAATTTAAAATCTCAAAGATTAATATTTAAAATCCACTATGATTTTTAAAAAACAGTTGCTTTTCGGCTTTATTTTCGTTTTTGTTTTAAATGCGAGCGCTCAATTTCAAAAGGATTCCGTCTTTGTAAAATTAAATTTAAAATGGAAAAATGAACCTTTAGAATTGAATAAAGTCTATCATTCTAAAACCGATTCCCTCCAAATTTCTACTTTTAAATTTTATGTTTCTGCAATCACAATTCAATTTGAAGATAATTCAACATTTATAGAAAAAAACAGTTATCATTTGGTTGATCTTGAAGATGAAAATACTTTTAAAATTGCTTTATGTAAAAAGGCAAACAAAAGTATTTCAAAAATATCATTCAACATTGGCGTGGACAGTTTAGCTTCGGTCTCGGGAGCAATGTCAGGCGATTTAGACGCAACAAAAGGAATGTATTGGGCGTGGCAAAGCGGTTTTATCAACATGAAAATTGAAGGAAAAAGCAACAGCTGTGCTACTAGAAACAATAATTTTCATTTTCATGTTGGTGGCTATTTAAAACCAAATTATGCTTTGAGAAATGTCAATGTCAATGTCAATAACAATAGCAATGACAATGTCAATTTGATTATAGATTTAGCTCAATTATTTGACGAAGTAGATTTAAAAACTACCAATTCTATTATGATTCCAGGTCAAAAAGCGATGAAAATAGCAGATTTGTCTGTAAATATGTTTCGATTACAATGAAAAAGTATTTAAAATATTTTATTTTATCGATAGGAATAGCATTTTCGCTAGGCTTTTTTTTAATTGAAACCACTCCAATTTATTTCGAAATCCCAAAAAATTTCCCTAAACCAGTTTACGATTTCAAGCGTAACCCGTTAACAGAAGAAGGTTTTCAATTGGGTAGCAACTTGTTTTACGATCCAATTTTATCGCGAGACAATACCATTTCTTGTGCCAGTTGTCATTTGCAGCAAACCGGATTTACACATGTTGACCACGAGTTGAGTCATGGAATTGACGGAAAAATTGGCAATAGAAACGCTATATCATTACAGAATTTAGCTTGGACAAAAGATTTTATGTGGGATGGCGGTGTGAATCATTTGGATGTGCAAGCCATTCATCCAATAACGAGTAAAGTTGAAATGGATGAAACGCTTGAAAATGTGGTTTCAAAACTTCAAAAATCTGATAAATATCCTCATTTGTTTGAAGCGGCATTTGGCACAAAAAAAATCACAGGCCAATTAATGCTAAAAGCGCTTTCACAATTTGTGGTTTCTCTAACTTCATCCAATTCAAAATACGATAAAGTACTGCGTAAAGAGGAAAATTTCACTGAAATGGAAAAAAATGGCTATAGATTATTTAAGCAAAACTGTGCTTCGTGTCATCAAGAGCCTTTGTTTAAAAGCGATAAATTTGAATACAACGGCTTGACGTTGGATCCAACGCTAAACGATTTTGGAAGAATGAGAATTACTCAAAATCCTAAAGATTCATTGAAATTTAAAGTACCTACTTTGCGCAACGTTCAATATACGTTTCCTTATATGCACGATGGTAGATTTAAAACTTTGACTGAAGTTGTAAAACATTACAATTCTTTGCAAGCTAATAAAATACTGCCAAAAGAATTAGCTAAATCGATGCGTTTAACCGACAATGAAAGAACAGATTTGGTTGCTTTTTTAAAAACCCTTACGGATAAAGAAATGCTTTTTAATCCAAGATATGCTTATTCTAAATAAAATTATAAAATTATACGCAAGAATTTAAAACAGTATTCGTCTAAACAAAAAACAAAAAATGTGGACATCATGAAAAAACTATTCTCGTTCCTACTTATTATAATGGCATTTGGATTGCAAGCCCAAACCAATCCGATAATAAAAAGTTGGTTGCAAAACAACACTAATTTTGGAAGATATTATACTGCCGCATCAGGAAGTACTCCGATTACCATGACAGTAAAAGCGAATTGTCAAAAAGTACAATACGACGCTACTTATGTTTATGTTACCACCCGAGGAATTCCTTCGTATCCGACTGGAATTTTTTCAGGAGACGGTAATAATAATCTTGCGGGAGATCAAAACGCAATGTATAGATTTCCATTGAATCCAACTCAAAATACAGGTACGCCAACAGCAACAAACGCTGGTAATTGTGGCGTATTTATCAATGGGGTGTCTTTATTTGATTATAGAGATGGCGTTGCCTATAATGCTACTGCAACAAATGGTATTTGTGGCGGACCACCACCTAATGGAATGTGTCCGGGAGGAATGGGAGCCGTTCAAGCTTGGAATAGAGATGCTATTCCAGCAGAAAAGCTTGGTTTTGATTGTGCAAAAGGACATCCAGCGGGCACCAATTACCACCATCACCAAAACCCAAGTGCTTTCAAATACGACAGTCCAACTTCTACTACTTATTCTCCTATCTGTACATTATACGATTCTGAAGGATTGTATGTCATAAACCCAAACGAACACTCTCCGCTAATCGGTTTTGCCTATGATGGTTTTCCAATTTATGGCGCCTATGGATATACAAATACCAACGGTACTGGAGCAATTGCAAGAATGAAGTCAAGTTACCAACTTCGAACCAATACCACTAGACTTAATGGTCCAGCTATCAATCAAGTAATCGGAACTCAGACTTTTTTTAATGGTTATTTCAAAGAAGATTATGAGTATGTAGCTCATCCATCAGATCCTACGTATTTAGATGCTCATAATGGAAGAATTTGTAACACTCCAGAATATCCGGTTTCATTATATCCAAATGGAATTTATTGCTATTTTGCAACGGTAGATGCCAATAACACTTCTGTTTATCCTTATGTTGTTGGCCCTACCTATTATGGAAATAAGGTAGCTACCAAGTTTGGCACCTCAACGACTACAGTCAATGGAACGACAACATATTTACCTCTTACAGTTACTAATTTTGAAAAAACAAACATAACTATTTTCCCTAATCCTGCTCAAGACTATTTTACTGTACAAGCAGATTTCGTTGAAAATGATTTAAATGTTGAAGTAATTAATGAGTTAGGTCAAGTAGTTAAAACCAGTAAAATTCTTCAAGGAAGCACCCTAACTGTTATTGAAACGGACACCCTTTATAACGGTATTTATTTTGTTAGAATTTCAAGTGCAAAAGATGCTAAATCATATAAAATAATTATCAATAATTAATTTAAAATTGTCCAATTTTAGTCCAACTTTAAACTCATATTCCTAATGAAAAAAAGCGTTACCTTAATTTTTTTTTTAGTTGTAATTATAACTAATGCACAAACCAATCCTGCAATTACGAGTTGGCTGCAAAACAGTAGTGGTATATCAGGTAGGCATTATCGCATGAAAGTACCTGTAAGCACTGTTGTTCACGATTCATTAAATGCGAATGTGCAACTAGTGAGGTATTCTTCTGTTGATTCGAATACAGCCAGTGTGTATGTAAATACGCAAGGAATCCCAGCTTATATTACCGGTCCTTTTTACAATAATCCCAGACCTGTTGCCGGAAATCAAAACGAATTATTTAAACTGCCCTTACATCCTGTTGAAAGTACACTTGGGAATATCCCTTCACAAGCAACTGGCGCAGCAACTATTGCAGTTTTAATAAATGGTGTTTCCTTATATAGTTACGGGGATGGATTTTCATATAAAGCAACAACAAATACTGATGTTCCAACTCAAGCAGCAAATGGAGGAGACGGTGTATGGAATAGAAATGGCGTATTGGCTGAAAAGTTAGGGTTTGATTGCTCAAAGGGTCATCCGGATGCCCAGTGGCGCTATCACCACCATCAAAACCCAAGTGCGTTTAATTTGGATTTGTTAACCTTATCAACCATTTGTACACCTTATGTATCTGATGGTTTGTATGCTATAAATTCCAATGAACATTCTCCCTTACTTGGTTTTGCTTTTGATGGGTTCCCCATATATGGTCCCTATGCTTATGTAAATCCATTGGATCCATTGAGTCAAATTACTCGAATGAAATCAAGCTATAGTAAAAGAGCAATCAGTACCCGAACGCATTATGCAAATGGAAATGATGTAACCGATGGACCTGCAGTGAGTACTGCTTTTCCGCTAGGGTGG
>CALPKO020000085.1 GCA_943324165.2 Bdellovibrio sp. ZAP7
AAACGATGAACGGTATTTTTTGTCATCGATGGTTTTGACATCAACATATCTTTTTTCTATTGACGATTGAACTAATTTTAGAATATAATCCGGAATTGGCGGTGCTGGCGTATCAATAGAAAAGGAAGCTTTCGAAGATTTTAGCAATTTCCCTTTTAAGCTATAAATGTTGATTTGAAGGCTATGAATGTCAGCTAGTTCGTGGATTTTATCTTTAAAAATTAAAGGTAAATTGTCTGCGGTTAGCGGATAAGTTGTAGTTGAAAGAATATAATTAATATGTTCTTTGATGGCATTTTCTTTTCGTTCTAATCTTTCTTGATGATAATTTTTCGCTTCAGTTTTGAATTGAAGAATAGATATCCCTGCCATTAAAAGCGATGCCAAAAAAGTCAAAAGTATCATTGACAAAAAAATTCTTGTCCTTAATGAAACCCTTTTAATTTTAACTGCTTTCAACATTTTAAGCCTCGTTTTTTTGACGGATTTTTTTATAGAATTTAAAGCCCAACATGATGAGTATAGAAAATAAAAATATTCCCAAAACGCCGTAAATCCAATTGACTGCATTTTTCAGGACTACTAAAAAAACCACTGCAAACAGAATCAATGTAGCGCCTTCGTTCCATAACCGCATATAGTTAGAAGAATATTTAAAATCGCCTTTTTGAAATTGCTTGTAAATTTGATGGCATTTCAAATGATATAAATAAAGTAAAAAAACAAAACCAAGTTTAACATGCATCCAAGGCATTTGTAACCAAGCATGTCCTAAATCGGTAAAGAAAAGCATCCAGTACGCAAAAACACTTGCTAAAATAGCGCTTGGCCAAGTGATGATGTACCATAGTCTATAAGTCATTATTTTATATTGCTTCAACAAAATTTCCTTTTCTGGCGAAGGTTTTTCATTGGCCTCAATTTGGTAAACAAACAAACGAACGATATAAAACAATCCTGCAAACCAAGTGATTACAAAGATGAGGTGAAGTGATTTTAGGTATTCGTACATAGTTAATTTTGGTTTCAAGTTTCAAGTTTCAAGTTGTGCAAACCTAAAACTTGAAACAAACTTTAAACTTTTTCGTATTCTGTAATCCAATCTGCAACGGTAGCACACCATTCGTCTCCGTCATTCATACAAGGAATTGCCATAAATTTTTCGCCGCCATGGTGTAAAAATTCTTCGTTCGCTTCCATGGCAATTTCTTCGAGTGTTTCTAAACAATCAGACACAAATGCTGGGGTTACAACCGCCAATTTTTTGATTCCTTTATTAGGCATTTTGTTGACTTCAACGTCGGTGTACGGAGTTAACCATTTGTCTCCCGCCAATCTTGATTGAAAGGTTTGACTGTATTTTCCTTCGGGAATTCCGAGTAATTTCACTACCTGATTTGTGGTTTCATAACATTGATGACTATAACAAAATTCGTGCGCTGGCGAAGGTGTATGACAGCATGAAAAATCGATTTTACAATGTGATTTTGTGATGTCGGTTTTGCGAATATGTCGTTTTGGAATTCCGTGGTAGGAAAACAATAAGTGATCATATTCAAATCCATCTAAATGTTTTTTGATAGAATTAGCCAAAGCTTTGATATAATCTGGTTTGTTGTAAAACGCAGGAACCACTGTGAACTTCATATCAGGAAAATGTTTTGAGCGCAATTCTTCTGCTAAAACCAAAATAGTGGTTGTCGATGCCATGGCGTGTTGCGGATACAAAGGAAAAAGCATTACCTCATTTACGCCTTTGTCATGCAATTCTTGTAACCCTTTTAAAATAGTCATTGTGCCATAACGCATTGACAAAGCCACAGGAATATCGACCATACTTTGCACTTTTTTATGCATTTTTTTGGAAATAACAACTAATGGCGAACCTTCATCTGTCCAAATTCTTGCATAAGCCGCGGCTGATTTTTTAGGCCGGGTTTGTAAAATTACGCCTCGAACGAGTAATGCACGCAACAAAAACGGAACGTCAATTACGTATTTATCCATTAAAAACTCATCTAAGTATGGCTTTACATCTTTTGCTGTTGGGCTTTCTGGCGAACCTAAGTTTACTAATAATACTCCTTTCATTTTGTTTTTTTATTTCAAAAGTAACTAAACTTCTTATTTTTAATTTTTGATTAACAATTTTTTATTTGTTGTTTGACAGGTGTGATTGATATCGTTACGTGTACAAAAACACTTATTTTATGTGTTTTGATTCAAAGTCATTAGGTACTTTTTTGGTGTTGTGGCAAATTTCTTTTTAAAAGCAGCAATAAAATGACTTCCGGTGCTATAGCCAATTTTCAATCCCACTTCGTTTACATTATAAGAGCCAGAATCTAGCAGTTTTCTTGCGTAGTCCATTTTATAGTCAAACAAGAAGCCGTAAACCGTATCGCCATAAATTTGTTTGAAACCCATTTTTAATTTCTTTAAATTCAATCCGATTTCGTCTGATAACTCCTGTAATCCAGGCGGTTCCGCCATTTTTGAGATGATAATTTCTTTGGCTTTTTTGATTTTCAAAACATTTTCCTCATCAATCAGAAATGGACATTGCTCTGCGTTTGAATCTTCATTTCTATTAAAATATAAACTTAACAATTCGTATCCTTTTCCTTTGTAATATAAATTCTTAATTGATGGATTTAAATTATAATGAAACATTTGGCTCAAAACTATTGCCATCGACGGACTAATATTATCTTCTTTATAATATTTTTTATCATTGTTTTCTTCACTCAAAAACGGAATATAATCTGCTTCTGATGAAAACAAAGTGTGGAATTTTTTTATAGATATGATAACTGAAATTAACCACGAATTTGGTGATAATTCCAAATTCAATGGCAATTCTTTTTGTGGATTATACAATAACAATGACTTTTCATCCTTAAGGTCTAGTGCATAACTCCCTTCATTAAAAATAAATTTTGCTCTTCCTTTTATGCCAAAATGAAATTGAATAAGTCCTTTGGTGATAGCCCTTTCCAGACGAATTACATTGTTGTCGTCATTTTGAAATCGAATCAAAATAAAATCATCTTCAATTTTTATTATTTCTTGAGAACCCATAGCGATATTTTTTCGGATATGATTTTGAAACCAACCAAGAATTCTATTTAGAATTGTTCTATATAAGTAAATTCATAACACTTGATTTCAGTACAAATTTAATAGAATTTATATAGATTTCAGCATTTAGGATTAAAAATTCGCATAGCGTTACAAAAAGTCCTTACAGCGTTACTTTTATAGATTGTATAGTAATAATTTTGTCGAACTTTTAGGAAAAGTAAATATGGAGCACAATAATTTATTAAGACCACAATATTTCTACGCTGTTGGATTAAGTTATAAAAAAGCCGATGCGGCAACTCGAGGGAAATTTAGTTTAAATGCGCAGGCAAAAACCACTCTGCTGCAGCAGGCGAAAAACGAAAATATTGAGAGTATAATTGTGACTTCCACTTGCAACAGAACAGAAATTTACGGTTTTGCAGAGCATCCATTTCAGTTAATCAAACTAATTTGTGAAAACAGTTTTGGTTCCGTAGAAGAATTTCAAGAAGTTGGTTTTGTCTATAAAAGTCAAGAGGCAATTGCTCATTTGTTTAGAGTAGCCACTGGATTAGACAGTCAGATTCTGGGAGATTTCGAAATCATCAGCCAACTCAAAACCAGTTTTTACGAATCTAAATCGTTAGGACTAATCAATACCTTTCTCGATAGATTGGTAAATTCTGTGATTCAAGCCAGCAAAAAAATCAAAAATGAAACCGAAATTAGCTCAGGAGCAACTTCTGTTTCTTTTGCTTCGGTGCAATACATTATCAAAAATGTAGAAAACATAGGCAACAAAAATATTTTACTTTTCGGAACTGGAAAAATCGGAAGAAATACTTGTGAAAATTTAGTGAAGCACACTAAAAACGAGCAAATTACTTTAATCAACCGAACAAAAAATAAAGCGGAAAAATTAGCTGGGAAACTGAATTTAATCGTTAGAGATTATGCCGATTTGCATCTAGAATTGCAAAAAGCAGATGTTGTAGTTGTTGCAACTGGCGCACAAAATCCAACCATTGATAAAGCCATTTTGAATCTAAAAAAACCAATGCTAATTTTAGATTTATCAATTCCGAAAAACGTTCACGAAAACGTAACTGATTTGGAAGGGGTGACTTTAATTCACATGGACAATTTGTCGCAAATGACCGATGATACTTTAGAAAGAAGAAAACAACATATTCCAGCCGCCGAAGCGATTATTGAAGACATAAAATTAGAATTTAATACTTGGATGAATGGTCGAAAATATGCACCAACAATTCATGCTTTAAAAGCAAAACTGAACGATATTAAAGACAACGAACTGAATTTTCAGCGGAAGAAACTTGCGAATTTTGACGAAGAACAAGCCGAATTAATTAGCAAGCGGATCATTCAAAAAATCACCAATCATTTTGCAAGTCATCTCAAAGATGAAAATACTTCGATTGACGAAAGCATAGATTGGATTGAAAAAGTTTTTCAAATTGGTTTCAAAACACCAAAAATCACTTCAACTGAATTAGAAGAAAAATACAAAATCAATTTATCATAAATTAAAATTTGTGTATTTGCCCGTCAGGCAAAAAATATAAACAAGGTGGCTGAAAAAATAATAAGAATCGGAACACGCGACAGCGAACTCGCACTTTGGCAAGCGCATACGGTCGAAAAAAAATTGCAAGATTTGGGTTATAAAACCGAAATCATAGCCGTAAAATCGCAAGGAGACATCATTCTAGACAAACCACTTTACGAACTAGGAATTACTGGAATTTTCACTAAAACTTTAGACATCGCGATGATCAATGGTCAGGTTGATATTGCTGTACATTCTATGAAAGATGTCCCAACTGCACTCCCAATCGGGATTGTACAAGCAGCAGTTTTAGAAAGGGCCAGCACTTTAGACGTTCTAATACACAAAGGAAATTTAGATTTTCTTCAGAATAATGGTACAATTGCCTCCGGAAGTTTGCGTCGTCAAGCGATGTGGTGGAACAAATATCCCAATCACAATGTGGTAGATTTACGTGGAAATGTAAACACAAGACTCCAAAAACTCAAAGACAACGATTGGAATGGAGCTATTTTTGCAGCTGCTGGTTTAGATAGGTTAGGATTTATTAATGGAAACGAAATAAAAAGCCCTTCCTTTGGAGGGGTTGGGGAGGCTCTCGATTGGATGACCCCAGCTCCAGCGCAAGGAGCAATGGTTGTATTAGCGATGTTAAATGACTCTTTTTGTAGAGAAGCTGTTGCCGAACTAAACCATATTGAAACTGAAATTTGTACTTATATCGAACGCCAATTTCTAAAAACACTCGAAGGCGGATGTACCGCTCCGATTGGCGCTTTAGCAACTTATGATGAACTCCATGATACAATCAATTTTAAAGGTAGTTTATTATCGATTGACGGAAAACAAAAAATAGAAATAGAAAAAGCAGTTGATATTTCAGAATGGAAAAAATTAGGTTTCAACATCGCTCAAGATATTTTAAATAATGGAGGCACAGCATTGATGTCTGAAATAAAAGATAGTTTAAAAAAATAATGGAATTAATCAGTATTTTATCAACCAAAACACTTTCTACAGAGCAAAGACAATTTTTGCTTGAAGCAGATTTAGACCTTCTTGAACAAGACTTTATCGAAATAGAAAACAATAATTTTGAGTTAATTAATATAAAAGACAACCTTATTTTTAGTAGCCAAAACGCCATATTGAGTTTGATAAACCAACCCGATTGGGATAAATTTAAAACCAAAAACGTTTTTTGTGTAGGCATAAAATCGAAAGAATTGTTAGAGCAAAACGGTTTCAAGGTCGATGTTTATATGGATTATGCTTCAGAATTGGCAGAAATTATTACTTTAATTTACAATAAAGAAAGTTTTACGTTCTTTAGCGGAAACTTGCGCAAAGAAACATTACCAAAAGCGTTGAAAGCTGCCAAAATAGATTTTAATGAAATTGAAGTTTATCAAACCAAGTTAGCTCCTTTCAAAATCTCAAAAGAGGAAAAATTGGATGGAATCTTGTTTTTTAGTCCATCTGGAGTGGAAAGTTTTTTGACCAACAATAAAATCAAAGACGAAATCTGTTTTTGCATCGGCGAAACCACCGCGGAAGCGCTAAAAAACAATAAAATAAAAAATATTGTGATTGCAGAGTCGCCAACAATAGACGATGTAATTGCAGAAGTCATAGAATATTACATGCCCCCTAACCTCATAAGGGTGAACTAAGAGGAGTT
>CALPKO020000086.1 GCA_943324165.2 Bdellovibrio sp. ZAP7
CCTAGTAATGACAGCGATACATCGGTTACAGAAAAAGGGAACCGAAATCTTCCTGGTGGCCGACATGGAGGAGATATCAAAGGAATGATAAATGCTCTTGACTATTTGAATGAATTG
This sequence comes from Bdellovibrio sp. ZAP7, assembly GCA_943324165.2. Taxonomy (GTDB): domain Bacteria; phylum Bacteroidota; class Bacteroidia; order Flavobacteriales; family Flavobacteriaceae; genus Flavobacterium. The sequence continues at coordinate 118 of CALPKO020000086.1, forward strand.
GGAGTTACAGCGCTTTGGCCAACGCCACTTTGCGAAGATAATGACGAGAAATATTCTTATCACACTTATGGCCAATCAGATGTTTATAAAATTGATCCCCGTTTTGGAACTAACGAAGAATATGTTCAACTTTCGACAGAGTTACACAAAAGAAAAATGAAGCTTATCATGGATTATGTAACTAACCATTGGGGAGCAGAGCATTGGATGATGAAAGACTTACCAACGAAAAATTGGATGCATCAATTTGCAAATTTTACTGCAACAAACCACAAAAGAGAAACTTTAAGCGATATCCATGCTTCAAAAATCGATGCCGAAATTTGTAGTGATGGCTGGTTTGTAAAATCAATGCCTGATTTAAATCAATCCAATCCTTTGGTTTTGAATTACCTTATCCAAAATGCCATTTGGTGGATAGAATATGCGGATTTAGATGGGTTTAGAGTGGATACTTACTCTTACAACGACAAAGAGGGTATTTCAAAATGGACTAAAGCCATTACGGATGAATATCCAAAATTCAATATCGTTGGCGAAGCTTGGATGCACAACCAAGCACTTATTTCTTATTGGCAAAAAGACAGTAAAATCAGTGCAATAGAAAGCTACAATTCATATTTGCCAAGTGTAATGGACTTTACGCTTCACGATGCAATTAGCAGTACTTTTAACGATGATAAAGGATCTTGGGATAAGGGAATTGTTAAACTATATGACAATTTTGCGAACGACTTTCTTTATCCAAATCCGAACAACATTCTAATTTTTGCAGAAAACCACGATACGCAGAGATTCAACGAAATTTATAAAAACGATTTCAATAAATACAAAATGGCAATGACCTTGCTAGCTACTACTCGCGGAATTCCTCAGCTCTATTATGGTTCTGAAATTGGAATGGCGGGCAACAAAGATAAATTTGGAGATGCAGACATTAGAAAAGATTTCCCTGGCGGATGGAGTGGCGATTTGAACAATGCCTTCTTGAAATCTGAAAGAACAGAAGAACAACAAAAATACTTTGATTTTACCTCTAAATTATTTTCTTGGCGAAAAACAAAATCTGTTATTCATAACGGAAAATTGACCCATTATATTCCCGAAAACAATGTTTATGTGTATTTTCGACACAACGAAAATGAAACTGTAATGGTTGTCATCAACAATTCTAATGAAAAACAAACCTTCAAAACGAATCGTTTTCAAGAAAATATTCAAAACTACAAATCTGGAAATGATGTTTTAGAAAACAAAACCATCAATTTGAAAGATGATTTAACTATCGAAGGAAAATCGGTTTTAATTTTAGAATTGAAAAAATAAATTCAACACCAATAATACACATAGAAAAACTTACGTGACTTATTTGGTAAAAAAATACACAATGAAAAAACTATTTTTATTTCTATTCCTATCCTCTATCGGTTTTGCACAAAACATAAATAGAAAATTTGAAAGCTTTAAAGCATCAGACAATTCATTAATACTTAATGTTTCCGATGGTCAATACCTCCTAAAAGCCTATTCATCATTCATTATTGAAACCACTTTTTTACCCAAAGGCGAAACTTTTAATTCTACTTCTCATACTTTGGTTCTAACCCCAAAAAGTGGAATTGCTAAAGTGTCAGAAAACGAAAATACTATCAATTATTCAACAACGGCATTAGTTGTTTCTATTCAAAAGTCACCTTTTAAAATTGCTTATTTCTACAAAGGAAAAGAATTTTTATCTGAAAAAAACGGTTATACCAAAAAAGATTCAACTGAAGTTTTAGATTTTAACTTAGATGCTACCGAAAAACTATTTGGAGGCGGTGCACGAGTTTTAGGAATGAATCGCCGTGGCAACCGCTTGCAACTATACAACAGGGCGAGCTATGGATATGAAACCAAAGCTGAATTAATGAATTTTTGTATTCCGCTCGTGCTTTCTTCAAAAATGTATGCCGTTCATTTCGACAATCCTGCGATTGGCTATTTAGATTTAGATTCCTATAAAAACAATACTTTGGCTTACGAAACCATTTCAGGTCGAAAAACTTATCAAGTAATTGTCGGCGACACTTGGAATGATTTGATTGGAAATTATACCACTTTAACAGGAAAACAACCTTTGCCAGCAAGATGGACATTTGGTAATTTTTCCTCTCGTTTTGGTTATCATTCGCAAGAAGAAGTAGAAAAAACCATCCGAAAATTTGAAGAAGATAAGATTCCTGTTGACGCTATAATTCTCGATTTATATTGGTTCGGAAAAACCATCAAAGGCACGATGGGAAATTTGGATTGGGACAAAGACAATTTCCCAAATCCAACAAAAATGATTGCCGATTTGAATCAAAAAAACATTAAAACCATCTTAATTACTGAACCTTTTGTACTGACAACTTCTAATAAATGGCAAGAAGCGGTAGATAAAAAAGTATTGGCAACTGACAAAGCTGGATTACCTTTTAAATTTGATTTCTATTTTGGAAACACTGGCATCATCGATATTTTTAAACCCGAAGGAAAAGATTGGTTTTGGGATATTTATAAAAAACTAATCAGACAAGGAGTTGGCGGACTTTGGGGTGATTTGGGAGAACCAGAAGTTTTTCCTTCAAAGGCAGTTACTTTTGGTGGAAAAGCAGATGAAGTCCACAATATTTATGGACATAATTGGGCTAAATTAGTGCAAGAAGGTTACAAAAAAGATTTTCCAGAAGTGAGACCTTTTATTTTAATGCGTGCTGGATATTCTGGTTCACAACGGTTCGGAATGATTCCGTGGTCGGGCGATGTAAGCCGTGGCTGGGGAGGATTGCAAGCGCAAACAGAAATCGCTTTGCAAATGGGAATGCAAGGTTTGGGCTATATGCACTCTGATTTGGGTGGATTTGCCGGAGATTATTTCGACAACGAACTCTACATTCGTTGGTTGCAATACGGTGTTTTTCAACCGATTTTTCGTCCACATGCGCAAGAAGAAGTAGCTTCTGAAGCAGTTTACAAAGACATTGTAACAAAGTCACAAGCGAAAGCACAAATCGAATTGCGTTACAAAATGTTGCCTTACAATTATACTTTGGCTTTTGAAAACAACCAAAAAGGCACTCCGCTGATGCGTCCATTGTTTTTTGACGAACCTAATAATACCACTTTACAAACTGTTAGCACAAGTTATTTGTGGGGAAATGATTTTTTGGTAACTCCAATCACACAAGCTAATGTTCAAACTAAAATGGTGTACTTTCCAAAAAATAACAATTGGTTTGATTTCTATACCGATCAAAAACATTTGGCAGGAAAGAGTGAAAATTTAAAAGTTTCGTCAGACAATATTCCTGTTTTTGTGCGTGGTGGAAGTTTCATTCCGATGATCAAAACAATCCAAAATACCTCAAAATATACCTTATCCAACTTTGATTTGCATTTTTATTTTGATGAAAAAACAAAATCTTCTAGTGGACAATTGTATAATGACGACGGAACAACACCAGATGCTTTTGAAAAAGAAATGTTTGAGCTTTTGCATTTCAACTCAACTTTCAAAAACAAAGTTTTGACTATAAAGTTTAATACTGAAATAGGAAAATCTTTTGAAACGAGTGATAAAAACACTAATTTGATAATCCACAATTGCAAAGCAAAAACCATTTTGATTGATGGAAAATTAGTGCAGTTTAAATCCACCAAAAAAGTAATTGAAATTCCAGTTGTTTGGTTAAAAGGAAAATTAAAAGAAATAAAAATACAATTATAAAATAGAAAAAATGAAAGAATTATCAACCTTAATGCTCTTGATTTTGTTTTTTATGGCCAACACTTCAGAAGCACAAACCAAAAAGAAAATAGAGAAAAAAATAGAGCAAACACCTTTTATATGGGAAGGTGCAAATTTGTATTTTTTGCTGACCGACCGCTTCAATAAATCTGAAAAATCGGATGAAATTTATTTTGATAGAAACAAACCTACGGGTAAATTACGAGGTTTTGAAGGCGGAAATATTAGAGGAATCATACAAAAAATAGACGATGGCTATTTTGAAAAATTGGGTACAAATGTCATTTGGTTAACCCCAATTGTAGAACAAATTCATGATGGTGTTGACGAAGGAACGGGCATGTCTTATGGCTTTCACGGCTACTGGACCAAAGATTGGACTTCTCTAGACCCTAATTTTGGAACAAAAAAAGACCTTGCTGATTTGGTAGAAAAAGCACACGCCAAGGGCATTCGTATTATGCTAGATGCTGTAATCAACCATACAGGACCTGTTACAGAGATGGATAAAGTTTGGCCTGACGATTGGGTTAGAACTGGACCACAATGCGATTACAAAACATTTATCGGCACAACCGAATGCACGTTGGTTGCTAATCTTCCGGATGTGTTGACTGCAAGCCAAAATGAAGTAAACTTACCGGATTTTTTGATTGAAAAATGGAAACAAGAAAACCGTTACGAACAAGAAATGGCTTCGTTAAATGCTTTTTTTAAAAGAAGTGAACATCCAAGAACACCAAAATTTTATATCATAAAATGGTTGACGGATTATATCGCTGAATTTGGAATTGACGGTTACCGTTGCGACACCGCGAAACACACAAACGAAGATGTTTGGGCAGACTTCAAAAAAGAATGCGACATTGCATTTGAAACATGGAAGAAAAATAATCCAACGAAAGTACTGGGCAACAATTCGTTTTATACAGTTGCAGAAGTTTATAATTATGGTATTTCTGGAGGACAAAATTTTGACTTCGGGGATAAAAAAGTAAATTATTTTGAACATGGCTTCAATAACATGATCAATTTTGAATTTAAGTGGGATGCGCAAAAGGACTACGAATTTTTGTTCTCTAAGTATTCATCGAAATTAAATGGAGACTTAAAAAACTTTAGTGTTTTAAACTATTTGTCTTCTCACGATGATGGTCAACCATTTGATGCAAAAAGAGGAAAAAGCATTGAAAGCGGCACCAAATTATTGCTTTCTCCTGGAATTTCTCAAACTTATTATGGCGATGAAACTGCACGATCATTAGTTGTTGAAGGCACGAATGGAGATGCCACTTTGCGTTCGTTTATGAATTGGGAGGAACTAAAAAACAATGCTGACAATCAAAATGTTTTATTGCATTGGCAAAAATTAGGACGCTTTAGACGCGATCATCCTTCAATAGGCGCAGGAGTTCACAATCAAATTAAAGCCAAATATTACACTTTTTCAAGAAGTTTTTCTAATGGAAAATTTACAGACAAAGTGATTGTGGGTTTAGATTACCCTAAAGGTATTAAACAAATAGCTGTTGGCAATATCTTTAAAGACGGTACTAAAGTGCGAGATGCTTATTCTGGGAAAACCAGTATTGCAAAAGATGGAAAAGTTGCAATAAATTCTGATTTTGAATTTGTTTTATTAGAGCAACAAAAATAACTAGAGCTAATGTTTTTAAAGCTTAACCTATATTAAAAATCGCTCAACATGGTGCCAAAAGTTATGCTCCAGAGAATAGAATAATCTTAAATCCAAAGATTAAAAATCCAATTTTAAAGAATTACTTTTGCCTAGTCCTTTTTCACTAAAAACTACAAATGAATCAAAATTTCGATATAATTATTGTTGGTGGTGGCGCAGCAGGATTTTTTACAGCAATTAACATTGTAGAAAAAAATCCAGCTATAAAAGTGGCTATTCTCGAACGAGGCAAGCAAGTTTTAGAAAAAGTCAGGATTTCTGGCGGTGGCAGATGCAACGTTACGCATGCTTGTTTTGTACCCAACGAATTGGTAAAATTTTATCCGCGTGGAGAAAAAGAATTGCGTGGCCCTTTCAATCAATTTTGCAGTGGCGACACCATTGAGTGGTTTGAAAAGCATGGCGTTGAGCTAAAGATTGAGGACGACGGACGAATGTTTCCTGTATCAAACTCTTCGCAAACCATTATTGATTGTTTTCTAAATGCCACTAAAGAATTAGGCATTTCGGTTTTGACTTCACAAAGTGTGCAATCCATTTTCAAGTCTAATGATTACTGGAAAATCGAAACACAATCAGAAAATTATGTTGCCGAAAAGCTGATTCTAGCCACAGGCAGCAACCCAAAAATTTGGGAAATGCTACAAACATTCGACCATTCTATTGTTTCACCTGTACCTTCATTGTTTACTTTCAA
>CALPKO020000087.1 GCA_943324165.2 Bdellovibrio sp. ZAP7
AATTGCAGGAATTATTTTTTCTGGCAATGAAAACAAAGCTACTGAAAGTATCATTTTGAAGAAATCCAATCTAAACATGATTGGTCGAATTGATGACGAACCTTATTTTGATCAAAACGTGATTAAAGAATATGCGGATTTGTTTCGAGAAAATCTCTTGAATATGTAGTGTTCTTTCTGCTTTCGTGTTTACATTTGCAAAATAAATATTTCGGAATGAATTTTCAAGATAGAGACCAAAACCACCTTTGGCATCCTTACACGCAACACAAAACCGCTGCAGCTGCAATAGCCATCGTTCGCGGAAAAGGCGCTTTGCTTTGGGACGAAAACGGCAAAGAATATATCGATGCAATTGCCTCGTGGTGGGTCAATCCGTTTGGACATTCCAATACCATTATTGCGGATGCAATCTACAAACAATTGACTACTTTAGAACACGTTTTGTTCGGCGGTTTCACGCACGTACCAGCGATTTTATTAGCAGAAAAATTGTTGAAAATGCTACCAAGCAATCAAAACAAAGTCTTTTTTTCTGATAATGGTTCGACGGCTGTTGAAGTTGCGATTAAAGTTGCTCTCCAATATTTTTACAATAAAAACGAAAAAAGAACTACGATAATCGCTTTTGAAAACGCTTTTCACGGCGATACTTTTGCCGCAATGGCCGCAAGTGGAATTTCTTTTTACACGCAAGCTTTTCAAGGAATGTTTATCGATGTGGTTCGAATTCCTGTTCCTGTAAAAGGGCAAGAACAAGAAAGTTTTGCTGCTTTAGAAAATGTTATTAAAAACCACAAATGTGCTGCATTTATTTTCGAACCGTTAGTGCAAGGCGCAGCGGGAATGGTGATGTATGGTGCTGAAAGTTTAGACAAATTGATTGAAATTTGTAAAGAAAACAACGTGATTACAATTGCCGACGAAGTAATGACAGGTTTTGGAAAAACAGGGAAAAATTTTGCATGTGATTACATTCAAAACCAACCAGATATTTTTTGTTTGTCGAAAGCGCTGACTGGCGGAACAATTCCAATGGCAATTACCACTTTTACGCAATCTATTTTTGACGAATTTTATAGCGATGATATCAACAAAGCGCTGTTTCACGGACATACTTTTACAGCAAATCCAACAGGATGCGCAGCCGCTCTAGCCAGTTTAGATTTATTAGCTACTGAGGAAATGCAAGAAAATATCGTTCGCGTAAACAAAAAACATTTGGCATTTCAAAAACACATCGAGCACCATTCAAAAGTAAAAACTACCCGTGTTTTGGGTGTTATTTTTGCGTTAGAAATCAAAACCGAAAGCAATGAAAGTTATTATGGAAATTTGCGCAATAAATTATACAATTTCTTCATTGAAAATGGAATTATCCTTCGACCTGTTGGCAACATAGTTTATATCTTAACGCCCTATGTTATCACTGACAATCAATTGGATAAAGTGTATAAAACCATTGAAAATGCTTTAGCAATTGCTTAGTAAAATTAGTAAGAACAAAAAACCAATTATATTTTTATTTTGAATAATAAAATTGCCATTACTTCTCTTGCATCAATTTCTCCTTTGGGAAATGATTCCAAAACCATTTGGGAAAATTACCTGAATGCAAATCATTTTTTTACGGAAAAAGAAAGCAATGGTAAAAAAGTTTTGGTTGCAGGTTTAAATGATGATTCAAAACAGTTGATTGAAATTCTAAAAAATGCAGATGCAAAATACAAATCTTTAGACAATTCTGTTTTATTCGGAATGTTTGCGGCCAGAAAAGCAATCGCAGCATCAAACTGGAAAAAAGAAGACAATTTTGGCATCAATATGGGTTCATCGCGAGGCGCGACGGAATTGTTTGAAAAACATTTTGAAACCTTTTTGACAACGGGAGCTGCACCAACTTTGACCTCCCCAACGACAACATTAGGCAATATTTCGTCTTGGATTGCACACGATTTACAAACGCAAGGACCTGAAATTTCCCATTCTATAACATGTTCAACTGCTTTACACGCCGTCTTAAACGGAATGGCTTGGTTACGCGCTGGGATGGCCGAAAAATTTTTGGTTGGCGGAAGCGAAGCACCTTTAACGCCATTTACCATTGCACAAATGCAAGCTTTAAAAATTTATGCCAAAGAAAACAACGCCTTCCCTAATCGCGCACTGGATTTAGAAAAAAAACAAAACACCTTGATTTTGGGCGAAGGTGCCGCCGTTTGTTGCTTAGAAATTGAAAATGCTACAAAAGCAATTGCTTATATTTCTGGAATTGGATTTGCAACAGAAATTTTGGCCCACAACATTTCTATCTCTGCGGAAGCAATTTGTTTTCAAAAATCAATGAAAATGGCTTTGAAAGACACCCATTTATCAGAAATAGATGTTGTCGTCATGCACGCACCTGGGACAATAAAAGGCGACTTGTCCGAAATGAAGGCAATAGAAAAAATATTTGGAGGAAATCTACCGTTGCTGACTTCCAACAAATGGAAAATTGGCCACACCTTTGGCGCATCAGGGATGTTGAGTATTGAAATGGCAATATTGATGATGCAAAATGATTTTTTTATTCAAGTTCCCTACATAAAGCAGCAAACTCAAAAAAGAGCGATTAAAAAAGTATTAATAAACGCAGTTGGTTTTGGAGGAAATGCGGTGAGTATTTTGTTAGAAAAAGCTTCATGTGAACGATAATTATTTAATATTTACACAGCAGACTAAAGCCAAAACTCAAATCTTCAATTTTGTTCCATTTTCCTTGACTTGCTGAACGAGTGATGATTGGCGTACCTGAATAATCGGCTAAAAAATGCAAACCGCCCTCGCCAAGCCCTTCAATAAGTTCAATGGAAACAAAAAAATCTTGGCTAACAGTGATATTATAATCACTCAAATCGATGGTGAGTTTGCCTTTTTTGATGGTACTATTGGCGATAATGTTTTCTTGTAGAATTGAATTGTTTGGCAATCCATTTTTTAAGTCATAAAAATTAATTCTAAATTTAAAATTGCCGTAATTATTATAGTCTACAATGGCGCTAAAGCTTTCGATAAAAGTTGGTTTTTTCTTTATTTTTACAACGATACCGATTTCATTGCCCAATACATTATTAACAAAACCAGCAGAAACAGTTTTTTTATCGAGTATATTTCCTAAAATATTAGTGGTAAGTTTTTTGTTTTTTATTACAACTTCCTTAAGCGTCGCAACACTTTTTTCTAGATAGATAATGTTGTCCTTTAAAATCTTTTCTTTAAAATCTCTTACTTTAAAGGTTTGTGTTTTAAAACCAATCATCGAAATTTTTAAAATTTCACTATCAAATTTATCATCTAAATTCAAGTCAAATTGACCATTTGCATCCGAAACTGTTCCGAGATTTTTATCAATTATCCCGATATTTACATAAGCTAGCGGTTGATTATTTTCAATGTCTTTTAAAAATCCATTGTATGTTTTGAATTGAGCAAAACAATTGAAATTGATTAACATAAAAAAAATAAAAAAACCTTTTAATTTTAAATTTTGATGTAAACTTATGTTTTTTATCACTTTATGAATTATTTGCTTTCGGTCGTTGTGCTTTTTTCAGCTGGTGGAGGCACTTGCGTTTCTGCGCCTTGCGCTGGTGCTGCTAGTGCATTTTCCATTTTTACAGGTGTAATACTAGCACTTCCACTTGTTGGTGGTGGAACAGTGACCGGTTTTGTTTTAGAAATTGGCAAACTTAATGGTTGACCAACTGCAATATCACATCGATGGTTGGGTTGTCCGTGAGGTGGATTCATGCCTTTTGCCACTTTTTGAGGTGCTGCAACGGCTTGTGGTGTAACCTGAACGTTTGGATTTGCTGGAGCTTGAACAGCTTGTGGCGCAGGCGTTGCAACAGGCGCAACTGGGACGTTATTGTTTTGTGGCGCTGGCGCCGGCGCAACGATTGAGGTGCTTTGAGGCTCTAATTCTTTTTTGCAAGAAGCGAAAACTGAAAGGAATAAAACTGCTAAAATTAAATTTTTCATGATTTGAATTTTATGGAATAATATTATAATTGAATTTGATTAATCAAATATAAAAATTTGATCGTAATTTGAACACATTCCTTACAATTTGTTTTTTAATTTTAAGAAAATCCATTTTTGTCAATAGTTTTAATAAAATGAAAACCTCTCGGCTCGTAACCTTGGTTGTAATAAAATCGATGGGCTTCAAAGTTTCCTGTAAAAGCATCCAAAACAATACAAGTACAACCTAGATTTTTTGCCTTTTCATCTAAATAATCAGTCATCATTTTTGCAATTCCTTTTTTACGGTGCTCGGGATGGGTTACAAAATTATCGATTTCGAGGTATTTTCCTGTCCATAATTTGACACCGAACCAAAACCCTGTGATTCCCACGCAAATTTCATCTTCAAAAATAGCCAATTGTTTGTAATTGTGCGGGAGCATTTCAATTAGATAAGCTTCGTAGGTTTCAATTTTCATTTTTGGATATAAAAACTGAATCATTTCAAAATGGGATAGCATCTCCGAAATTAAAATAAGCTCTTTGATTTTCATTCATATTTATTTCAATTCCAAAATTAGCCAAAAAATAACCAACAATAGATTTATTCCTTGAAAAATTTGAAATAGAAATTGATTTTTGAAATTGTCTTTGCAATTGATTTTTGCCATCTAAATAAGTACCTTTGTTAAAAAAACGCCATGAGCAAGAAAGTAATTTTAATGATATTGGATGGCTGGGGAAAATCGCCCGATCCAAAAGTTTCAGCAATCGACAATGCTAAAATACCTTTTATCAATAGTTTATATGCCAATTATCCAAGTGCACAATTGCGCACCGATGGCCTGAATGTTGGTTTGCCTGAAGGCCAAATGGGGAATTCTGAAGTAGGACACATGAATTTGGGGGCCGGAAGGATCATTTATCAAGATCTAGCAAAAATAAATCTTGCGGTCCAAAACCAAACTTTGCAAACCGAACAAGTATTGGTTGATGCTTTTCTATATGCGAAAAATAATAATGTAAGCGTTCACTTTTTGGGACTTTTGTCTGATGGTGGCGTACATTCTCACACTTCTCATTTGCGTGGTTTGATAGATGCTTCTCAAGATTTTGGATTAGAAAAAGTTTTTGTGCACGCTTTTACGGATGGTCGCGATGTTGACCCCAAATCGGGAGCAAAATATGTTGCCGATTTAGAAAATTATATCGAAAAGACCAATGTTAAACTTGCCTCGGTTATCGGAAGATATTATGCAATGGACAGAGACAAACGTTGGGAAAGAGTAAAATTAGCCTATGATTTGTTGGTAAATGGAACAGGCAAGCTGTGCAAGAATGCAGTTGAGGCCATAACTAAAAGTTACCAAAATGATACTACCGATGAATTTATCGAGCCGCTGTTGATGGTGGACGAATTCAACAATCAAGTGGCAACTATCAAAGAAAATGATGTTGTAATTTTTTATAATTTCCGAACTGACCGAGGTCGAGAATTGACAGAAGCTTTGTCGCAGAAAGATTTTCATGAGCAAAACATGCACAAATTGAATCTTTATTATGTTACGTTGACCAATTACGACGAAACCTATCAGAACGTAAAAGTAGTTTACAACAAAGACAACATCACCGAAACTTTGGGCGAAGTGTTAGAAAAACACCATAAAAAACAAATCAGAATTGCCGAAACAGAAAAATATCCGCATGTAACTTTTTTCTTTTCTGGAGGAAGAGAATTCCCTTTTGCTGGGGAAACACGTATTTTGAAAAACTCTCCAAAAGTAGCAACCTACGACTTACAACCTGAAATGAGTGCCTTTGAATTGGCTGACGCTTTGGTTCCTGAACTAGAAAAAGGCGAAGTTGATTTTGTGTGTCTTAATTTTGCCAATGGAGACATGGTTGGTCACACTGGCGTGATGGAAGCCGCCATAAAAGCTTGCGAAGCGGTAGACAAGTGTGTTGAAAAAGTAATTACGGCAGCACTTGCGAACGGTTATACAACTTTAGTAATCGCCGATCATGGTAATTGCGAAACAATGATTAATCCTGATGGCTCGCCAAATACAGCACACACAACCAATCCGGTGCAGATTATTTTGGTAGACACAGCGTTGAAAACCATTCACGACGGTGTTTTGGGCGATTTAGCACCGACAATTTTAGACTTGATGGGTATTGAGAAACCAAAAGTAATGAGCAGGTTTTCGTTGTTGTAAGTCCACTATTAAGCATTTAAAAACACCAATTATTAATTAAAGAGGAGCAATCTCG
>CALPKO020000088.1 GCA_943324165.2 Bdellovibrio sp. ZAP7
GTTTTTAAATGGGAACTCAATAGGAGTGCACGATACTAAGAATGGCTTTTCCGTTTGGCATGTCCCTTTTACAAATGGCAAAAATTTTCTACTGGCAAGGGGAGAAAATTGGAACAAAATTTATGAAGATGCAGTAACTATTGATTTTGAAATCGTTCCATTAATCCTCAATCAAGTGAATGACAAAGATTTTCAAATTGCGGTAAATGTTGGAAGTAATTGCTTTTTTACCGACCCCATCAATAACATTACTTGGATGCCAGACCAACCTTATAAATCGGGCGGTTTTGGTTATGTAGGCGGAGAAATTTACAGACCTGTGGAAGGTAAAATAGGACATCAATCGGAGGTTTTTCAAACACGAAATGTACCATTGTACCAAACATTTAGGTATGGTTTGAGCGACTACAAATTTGACGTGGCAAACGGAGAATATGAAGTTGAATTGCATTTTTCTGGATTTGGAACTAAGCTGTCAAAAACAATCTATGATGTTAACGAATCTGAAGAAAAGGGGAATGAAACTAGTCAATTTAATGTGCTATTAAATGGTGCAATGGCACTTGAAAATTATTGTCCAGAATTACAAAATGGCGCATTAAATGCCGTTTATAAAACATTTGTAGTGCAAGCAAAAAATTTAAAAGGACTTACCATTTCATTTGAAAAACAGAAAGGAAATACTTTTATAAATGCCATAAAAGTAAGAAGATTGAATTAAGGGTAACCTTTTTCACAAAATATCCTCCAATCAGTAAAGTGTTCCTCTGAAATGCTCCGCATTCTATGATAAAAAACAACTAAAAAATGTTAAATTTATGATGCAAATTTATAGGTGTTTATATAAGCGTTTCTCTGTTTACATCTGCTTCCTCGCGAATTCCTTCGCTTGAAGAGTTGAGGTAAGACATCAATTTGAAATTTGCAAAGTTTAAAATTAAGTATAAATTATAAGGAGTATTGCGTCGTAACGAATTAATTTAAAAAACCACACGCAAGGATTCGTGTGCTAGCGGGGGAAATGATGATAATATAATTCAGGCGTAAATATTATAATTTAATACAATCTTAGATAAAAAAAATTGCGCAAAATCAAAAGACATTTGCATTGTTTTTATATTGACTACTTAATTGAAGACTTTGCAAAGCTGGGTACTTTGTCCAAGCTAGTTTTATAGTGACTTATAGGGGTCTTTATACTCGCTATTGGTGGCTTAAAAAACCACCTTTGGTAGTCTTAATACTTACCCTAGTTAGTTTTATTAATACTAGTAATAGTCTTTATACTCACTATTGGTGGTTTAAAAAACCACCTTTGGTAGTCTTAATAATTACTTTGGTTAGATTTATATCCGCCTATGGTAGTCTTAATACTTACTAATGGTAACTTAAAAAACTACCTATGGTAGTCTTAATAATTACTTTAGTTAGTTTTGTAACCCAGAGTGTTTCTCTGAAATGCTCCGCAAATGCCTCCCGACATTGCGGAAGGCAGTTAAATTGATTCATTAGAAATCGAAGTACTTTCCTTTAAATCTAATCAAATTTAGATTTTACCAATTCTTTCGGCCAAGTGTTGTTGGTCAAATCGATGTCTGCCGTTTCTTGTTTTGGGTCAATTTGGATTTTGGTAATTGCCTTTTTTGTGGCAAAAGTCCTGCTTACTTCTTTGTCGTTCATTCTCCAGATTTGCGCAGGAAATTTTTGGGTTTCTGTTGTGCCATCTTCAAAGGTTAATTCAACAATGATAGGCATCACCAACCCGCCCGGCTTGTCGAAAGTCACTTGATAAAAGTACTTTGGTTCGTTGAGTTTTGCTTTTTCTTCTGCAGAAAAATGCTCGTTTACATAAGCGTCTAACTCTTTATAATCTGCAATTTTGAAGGGCTTGTTTAATTCTGATTTAAAATCTTCGGTTCCTTCGGCAATTAAATAAATCATTTTTCCGGGTGCTGTATCGCGTCGGCGTTGTTTTTTCATAAACTCATCGACTTCTTTTGAAGGTGTGTTGCTTACAAAATATTTTTTCACTTCTTTGATTCCGATGTCGTTGACATCTGTAGTATAAAACCAACCTCTCCAAAACCAATCTAAATCTACTGCCGATGCATCTTCCATGGTTCTGAAAAAATCTTCGGGTGTTGGGTGTTTGAATTTCCAACGGTTGGCATAAGTTTTAAATGCATAATCAAACAATTCGTGTCCCATCACTGTTTCGCGTAAAATATTAAGCGCCGTTGCTGGTTTTCCGTAAGCGTTATTCCCAAACTGACGAATGCTTTCAGAGTTGGTCATGATGGGTTCTAATCCTTTTTGGTCGCCGCTCATATAAGGCACAATGTTTTTTGGTGGACCTCTTCGCAAAGGAAATTTTGGGTCGAAAGATTGCTCGGCAAGGAACTCCATAAACGAATTCAATCCTTCGTCCATCCAAGTCCATTGGCGTTCGTCTGAATTGATAATCATCGGAAAAAAGTTGTGTCCTACTTCGTGACAAATTACACCCAACATGCCGTATTTGGTTTGGTCGTTGTATGTTCCATCGGCTTCTGGGCGACCGTAATTCCAACAAATCATTGGGTATTCCATTCCTTGGTCTCTGGCATTGATAGAAATGGCTTTTGGATAAGGATAATCGAAAGTGTAGGAAGAATAGCTTTTTAAAGTATGGGCAATTATTCGTGTTGAATATTGCTCCCACAAAGGATTTCCTTCTTTTGGATACAACGAAATTGCCATCGAAACAGTTTTGCCAGTTTTCACTGCCATGGCATCATAAATGAATTTTCTCGAGGTGGAAATTCCAAAATCGCGCACATTTTCTGCTTTGAATTTCCACGTTTTTTTCTTGTCTGAAAATCCTTTTTCGGCTGCTTCGGCTTCGGCTTGTGTCACCACAATTACAGGATTTTCAAAAGATTTTTCGGCTTGTGCATAACGCGCGAGTTGAGCAGGTGTGAAAACCTCGTTTCTGTTTTGTAAAGTTCCGGTGGCTTCTAGAATATGATCGGCCGGAACGGTAATATTGACTTCAAAATTCCCGAAAGGCAAAGCAAATTCTCCAGAACCCCAAAATTGCATGTTTTGCCAACCTTCCACATCGTTGTAAACCGCCATTCTTGGATAGAATTGTGCCAAAACATAGAGATTGTTGCCGTCTTTGTCGAAATGTTCGTAGCCAGAACGACCACCGTCTAACATATAGTTATTGATTAAATAGTTCCATTTGATAGAAAAGGATATTTTTTCTCCAAATTTCAAAGCTTTAGGCAAGTCGATGCGCATCATGGTTTGATTGATGGTAAATTTCATCGGACTTCCAACAGCGTCTTTCACGTAATCGATGTTAAAACCGCCATCAAAATCGGCTTCTAAATATTTGCGAGAAAATTGAGCAACATCAACAGCTGGATTGGTTTTATTGCTCTCTACCAAAGGAGAAAGCGATTTGCGCGATTGTTGGTTTTGGTCCAATTGAACCCAAAGGTAATCGAGCGATTCTTTGGCATTGTTGGTATAAGTGATGGTTTCTTGACCGTATAATTTGGTGTTTTTATCGTCTAATTCAATATCAATTTTATAGTCCGCTTGTTGCTGATAGTAAGCTGGGCCAGGTGCGCCAGAAGCGGTGCGGTACATGTTTGGCGTTGCCAGCAAATCGTACATTTGTTTGAATTTATCAGTATTTTTTTCGCTTGGCGTTGCAGGTTTCGGCGTTTCTTGAGCGAAAATGGACGTTGAAAAAATTATTAATAAAGATAAAGATGAATATAGATTTTTCATATGGAATATTTTATTTTCAGTGGTTAAAAGTAGTGTTTTTTGCTGGAAAGTTAAATTTACCTAGAATTTTATATTTCCTGATAAATTATCTTGCGTTAGCAACAAACTTTCTTTTTTGCCGTAAATTGTAGTTTGGATGATGTTTTGTTGTTCTGCATTTACATCAAACAAAGCCGTATTTTTAATTGCTAATGATTTAATTTTTGCAACATCTTGAATCCTAAAATAGCCAACCACAACATTGGCATCTAGTTCTTTGCTTAAAAACTGGATGGTTTTTTGTTGTCCATTTATTGTTATGGTAAAATGTTCGGCAATGTATTTTTGCATTAAAACGAGATCTTCAGGCGTTTCGTTTTCTTCGCAAATATGCGTTTTTTTCTTAAATTGATTGGACAAAGCGGCATTCAAATCATCCACAAAAATCCGAGTTGTGATTTGCAGCATTTTCTTTTCTGGCACATAATTAATTTGGTAAATCGACATGTAGAATTTGTGCAAACCAAAAGAAGACAATCCGATAACGACAAGAAAAAGTAAAGGAAATAAAATTGATTTTTTCATTTTTCAAATTTATTATTTTTTTTCATTCAATAGCATATTATATTCCACTGCAAGTTCACTCATTTTAAAAGCAATAAGCGTTTTGTTTTTGGATTTTAAAACAGAGATAAAATCTTTTTTTTCAACGCAGTAATATTGAAAAGCTTTTACATAATCTTTCGGGATTTTTAATTGCGACACAAAATATTCATCAGGAAACAAATCTCCAATTTTTAGAATGGCAAATTCTTTTCTTTCAATTTGAAGTTCTTTTTTTAATTGCTTTGTTCTGCCAGAAATGGCGTTTAGAAGAGGGTCTAAACTCATGCTTCCTCCAGCCATGTTTCCAATATTTAGCGTTGGATCTAGCGAAGTTGCCGCTTTTAATTTTCTTTCGGCAGGTGTATATACTTTCGCTTTCTTTGATAAAATTCCTAAGTCTACTGCATTAATTTTATTGTATCGAATCACTTCAACTTCCTCCAATTGATTGATTTTTGCAGTCATTTCCATGGTGAAAAATCCCGCATTATAATCTTCAATTTCGATAATTTTCCTTTGATAATCTAACGTTAATGACGAAAAAACCAACAAATCATCTACTTTGGCAAGGATTTTAAATTCGCCGTTTTCGTTGGAAACAACTTCTTTTTCGTTCACTAAATTGATTATGTGAACACCGCCTGGCGTTGCGTTTTTAACCAATATCTTGCCAGCAATTATTTTTTCGGATTGAGAAAAACCAACAATTGTAAAAAAACTAAATAATAAAAAGAAGGTATTCTTACAATTCATAAATGGATTTTTTAAGGATTTAGTAAAAGTATTGTTTTCCAAACCAAATTAAATACTAACAAAAATTTAAAAATCTGTTAATTTATTTATCTTTAACCTTTAATTTTTTTAAATCAAATGAAAAACCTGATTATTGCTAGTACTTCAACACTTCATGGTGGCGAGTACTTAGACTATATTTTACCTGAATTAAAGCAGCATTTTAAAGATTGCGCGACCCTGCTTTTTGTTCCTTTTGCTCGCCCAAGTGGAATTTCTGAGCAAGAATACACCGAAAAAGTAAGTCTTGCATTTTCTAAAATCAACATTAAAGTAGAAGGATTGCATGAATTTGAGGATAAACAATCGGCTATTCAATCTGCAAAAGGTATTTTTGTAGGTGGTGGAAACACTTTTTTATTGGTTGCACAACTTTATAAATTTGAAATCATGGGTGTTTTAGCAGAAGCAGTAAAAAATGGAACTCCATATTTAGGAACCAGCGCAGGAAGTAATATTACAGGTTTAACAATGCAAACGACCAACGATATGCCTATTGTTTATCCACCAAGTTTTCAAACTTTAGGATTGATTCCGTTTAACTTGAATCCACATTATTTAGATGCTGATCGGCAATCTAATCACATGGGAGAAACGAGGGAGACACGTATAAAAGAGTTTCACCAGTTCAATTCTATTCCTGTTTTAGGTTTGCGAGAAGGTAGTTGGCTGGAAGTAAAAGGCGAAAAAATTACCTTGAAAGGAAATTTAAAAGCGAGACTTTTTAGGAAAAGTACAAATCCCGAAGAGTTGCATCCAGAAAGCGATTTAAGTACATTGAAATAAAAGCTGACGTTCAAGTCAATTAAATTTTGTTATTTTGCAACCGAAGTTTTAAATAAATTCAAATAAAATGCAGAGATTTGATGCTATTCGGCCTTATTATGATGCTGAAATAAATAAAGCAATTCAAAAAGTGGTAAATCATCCTATGATGAAAGCCTTGATGAATTTTACTTTTCCAGAGGTTAATGATGAAGTTTGGAAAGAACAATTAAGAAAAACGCATTCAATTAGAGATTTTCAATGTAATTTTATTTATCAATCATTGCAGCAAGTGCTCAAGCGAAGTTCTGATGGACTGTCGACATCTGGTTTTGAAAAATTAGAAAAAAAC
>CALPKO020000089.1 GCA_943324165.2 Bdellovibrio sp. ZAP7
ATTAACTCTTCGTTTTCATCAGACACTTTTCGGACTTCCTTTTTCAGATCAGCATATTTATTTTCTAAATCATTGAATACTTTTTTAGAAACACAACCAGTCATAATTGTTGATAACACGAAGAAAATTGAAATTTTTTTGATCATTTTGATAAGTTTTACTTTTTTAATTGTTTTTGAATTATTGAATTTCCGCCAAAACAGGGCAATGGTCAGAATGTTTGGCCTCTGGTAAAATTGTTGCTCTTTTCAATCGATTTTCGATAGCCTTAGCAACCAAAATGTAATCGATTCTCCAACCTTTGTTATTTGCTCTCGCTCCAGCTCTATAGCTCCACCAAGAATAATGATGTGGGTCTTTATTGAAATGGCGAAAACTATCTACAAACCCAGATTTCATAAACATATCCAACCACGATCGCTCTTCGGGCAAAAATCCTGAAATAGTTTTATTTCTTATTGGATCATGGATGTCGATTGGTTCGTGACAAATATTATAATCGCCACAAATTACTAAATTGGGAATTTGGTTTTTTAATTTGTCAATATAACGATGAAAATCATCCATGAACATGAATTTATGATCTAATCTTTCGATGTTAGTACCCGATGGCAAATACAAACTCATAACAGATAAATCATCAAAATCGACACGAAGATTTCTCCCTTCAAAATCCATGTGCTCAATTCCGGTTCCAAAAACTATATTTTTAGGTTCTGTTTTGCACAAAATGGCTACGCCGCTGTAACCTTTTTTGGTTGCCGAAAAATAATATTGAAAAGGATAGCCCGAATTTTTAATATCTTCAACGGGAATTTGGTCTTCATTGGCTTTAATTTCTTGTAAACAAATCACGTCAGGATTAGCGTGTTGCAACCAGTCGATGAAACCTTTTGAAATGGCTGCTCGAATTCCGTTTACATTGTAGGAAATAATTTTCATTTATTGAATATTAATTTTCAAAAATACTTAAAAACCATTTAACAACAGCACATCAAAAATCATTTTTTGTTTAATAACCAAAGATTCCTTCAACCTAACAAGTTTTTTCTATCTTTGTTTTTACCAAAAACAAACAAAACTACATGGGTTTAGTTACCGCAAAAGAAATAGCAAAAGCAATAAATGTCACAAAATATGGTGTGTTCGGAACTTTTTTCGGATGGCTTTTGATGAAAGTGCTTCAAATTTCGAGGTTAAATAAAATTTACGACAAAAACAAACACCTTAAAGATTTAGAGTTTTTGAATGCAATTTTGGATCAACTTCAAATTAAATTTGAAATTCCTGATGAAGATTTAAAAAGGTTGCCAAAAGAAGGAGCTTATATTACCATTTCAAATCATCCTTTGGGAGGAATTGATGGTGTTTTATTATTGAAATTGATGCTCGAAAGGGAACCAAATTTTAAGATTATTGCCAATTTTTTATTGCACCGAATCGAGCCTTTGAAACGTTATATAATGCCCGTAAATCCATTTGAAAACCACAAAAACGCAAAATCAAGTGTGGTGGGAATAAAAGAAACTTTGCGCCATTTGAGCGATGGAAAACCACTAGGGATGTTTCCTGCTGGTGAAGTTTCATCCTATAAAGATGGGAAATTAATGGTCGATAAAGCTTGGGAAGAAGGAGCTATAAAAGTAATTAGAAAAGCGCAAGTACCGGTTATTCCTATTTATTTTCATGCAAAAAACAGTCGTTTGTTTTATTTGATGTCGAAAATCGATCCAACAATGCGAACGGCAAAGTTACCTTCTGAAGTTTTTTCACAAAAAGACAGGGTAATAAAAGTTAGGATTGGTAAATCGATTTCTGTAGCAGAACAAAACGAACACCAAACCATTGAAGAATATTCGGAATTTTTGAGAAAGAAAACCTATATGTTGGCAAATCCTTTTGAAAAAGAGAGTAAATTGCTTTCAACTCCAAATTTAAAATTGCCGAAAAGTCCGAAAAAAATTGTTACGGCCGCCAATCAAGACAAAATCATTTTAGAAGTAAATGCACTTCGAACCGCCGATTGCCGATTACTTCAAAGCAAAAATTATGAAGTTTTTTTCACGAAAGCCAACAAAATTCCGAATGTTTTGCATGAAATCGGACGGCTTCGAGAAATTACATTTAGAGAAGTTGGCGAAGGAACAAATGAGTCAATAGACATTGATAAATATGACCAATATTATCACCACATGTTTCTGTGGGATGAAGATGCCCACGTTATTGCTGGTGCTTACCGAATGGGAATGGGTTCAGAAATTTTCCCAAAAATGGGGGTTGAAGGTTTTTATCTAAACGGATTGTTTCGCTTTGAATCTGAACTCAACGAAATGCTGCAACAATCGATTGAAATGGGTCGCGCGTTCGTAATTAAAGAATACCAACAAAAGCCGATGCCACTGTTTTTGCTTTGGCGAGGTATTATGCATGTTACCTTGCGCAATCCTGAACATAAATTTTTGATTGGCGGAGTTAGCATTAGCAATCAATTTTCTGATTTTTCCAAATCATTGATGATAGAATTCATGAAATCTAATTATTATGATCCATATATTTCTAAATATATTCATCCAAAAAAAGAATATAAAGTAAAGTTGAAAGATGCTGATAAAGATTTTATTTTTGATGAAGCTGAATCAGACTTGAACAAATTTGACAAAATCATTGACGAATTAGAACCTGGAAATCTTCGTTTGCCTGTTTTGATAAAAAAATACATCAAACAAAATGCAAAATTAGTGGCATTTAATGTCGATCCGCTTTTTAATAATGCAATTGATGGCTTGATGTATATTAGAATTGCCGATATTCCCGAAAGCACGATGAAACCAGTTATGGAAGAATTTCAAGCAGAATTAGAACGCAAATCCTCCGAAAAAGGATTTTAAACTATTCCATTTTTTAAGAAAATTGAATTTTATAAATTGAATTTATTGAAAATCTTATTTTTAAGATCCCTTAAAGCAATCGAGTTCATTGAATTTTGATAAATATTTATGTTTAATTATAACATATTATCAATATATCAAATTTTTTATAAAATATTGACAGTTAGTGATTTATTATATTTATTGAGATATTTTTATTTTAAATTAATAAAATTATTAAAATTTTAAATTATAATCAATAAACGGGACAATTTCTGTTTATTTACTGAAATTAAAAATTAAACATGTTAATTTGTTTAATAAAAAAAAATTTCGTTATGTGAAAAAGTTATATATTTGCAACAAAATTTAAAATTTAAAATTATGAAAAAACTTTTCCTATCATTAATTTTAGTTAGTTCATTAACAATTGTAAATGCTCAAACTGAAACTGAAAAAAGTACTGAATCTTCATTTAATAAATGGTCCGTCGAAGTAAATGGCGGCATTAACAGATCGTCTAGACCTTTTACCACTGGCTATTTTGCTGCAACTCCTAGTTTTTTTAATGTAGATTTGGGTGTAAGACATATGTTTAATAGTAAATT
This sequence comes from Bdellovibrio sp. ZAP7, assembly GCA_943324165.2. Lineage (GTDB taxonomy): Bacteria > Bacteroidota > Bacteroidia > Flavobacteriales > Flavobacteriaceae > Flavobacterium. The sequence continues at coordinate 3,476 of CALPKO020000089.1, forward strand.
TGGTGTAAAAACCGATATTGGTTTTTACAGAATGCAATCGCACAAGCATTCGTTACCTTTTACGACTGAATACTCTAGAGCAAACCTTCAAGGAGTTTTGAATTTTGGAAGAATTATGAATTTTGAAGAGTTCACAAAAAGTTTTAATATTTTGTTTCATACTGGTATTGGTTACTATCAATTTAGAACAAAAGATACACAACTTACCGACTCGGGTGCGAATTTTATCGTGGGAATAACCGGGCAAATAAAATTGTCAAATAGAATTGCATTTACCACAGATTTGACCTCTACCACAAACACATTTCAAGATTTTAGTTTTGATGGTAAAACTAATATTGAAAGTACAAGAAGAGGTTTTGAAGGAGGAATATTTTCGGCAACCGTTGGTTTGACATTTTACTTAGGTAAAAATGCTCAACATGCAGATTGGTATTTCGAAGCTAACAAAAACAACGAAGAAATAGAAAAATTGCAGAAAAAAGTAGTTGATTTAGAAACCTTGATGAATGACACAGACAAAGATGGCGTTGCTGATTATTTAGACACAGAGCCAAACACAATGGCTGGTGTTGCTGTAAATGCAAAAGGTGTTGCAATTGACAAAAACAATAATAGTGTACCTGATGAAATCGAGTCATACATGAGCAAAACTTATGGTGATGGAAAAGATAAAGCTTATGTTGCTGACAACAATTTAGTTAAAAACTTCATTAACGAGCAATATATTTCAGTATATTTTGATTACAATAAATCAGTTCCAACAAATGTCTCAACTGAAGGTATAGATTTCATTCTTACTTATTTGAGAAATAACCCAAATGCCACTGTAGATATTATTGGTCATGCTGATGAATTAGGAAAATCCGCTTACAATGACAAATTATCAACTGCAAGATCTACTAGTGTTAAAAATGTGTTGTTAGAGGCAAAAATTGCTGAATCTAGATTGAACATTATCCCAGCTGGAGAAGATAATTCGGTTGATAAAAATTCTGAATTAGCCAGAAAGTTAGTTAGAAGAGTTACTTTTAAAGTTAAATAATAATTCGAAAAATAAATTAAAAAAGCCGTTTCAATGAAACGGCTTTTTTTTGTTTAAAAACATGTAACAACTGCACATTTAATTTTCCTACAATTTATGAAACTACTTTCAATAAACCTTTAAAAGCCAATTAGGGATTTTCTCTTAAAACCATTTTTCAATAACAACCAAACACTCATTTTTATCGCCTTTTTTAGCTCTAAATTTTTCAAGCGATTTACATCAATATTTTTTTGTTTAAGGTTTATTTTATATTAACATCCGTTTGACAAAAAAATGTTTCTAATTACTTACTTTTGTATTTAGAATTTTTATAAATAAGATGTTAGATATTCAAAAAGTTAGAGCAGATTTTCCGATACTTTCTCAAAAAGTAAACGGAAAAAAATTGGTATATTTCGATAACGGCGCAACTTCACAAAAACCTCAAGTTGTGATTGATGCGATTTCAAAATATTATCAGGAAATTAATGCAAATATTCATAGAGGTGTTCATACTTTAAGTCAATTAGCAACAGATGCTTACGAAGTTTCACGTGGTAAAATTCAAAAACATATTAATGCTGAAAATCCATTTGAAATTATTTTTACGGCTGGCACAACGCATGCCATCAATTTAGTTGCCAATGGATTTGGTTCTATTTTAAAAAATGGTGATGAAATTTTGGTGTCTGCAATGGAACATCACAGCAATATAGTGCCTTGGCAAATGCTTTGCGAAAAAACGGGAGCAGTTTTAAAAGTTATTCCGATGAACGAAGACGGCGAATTAATTTTGTCAGCATTTGATGAATTACTTTCTCATAAAACAAAGATTGTTACTGTTAATCACATTTCAAATGCTTTGGGAACTGTGAATCCAATAAGATACATTATCAATAAATCGCATGAATTCGGCGCTGCCGTATTGATTGATGGCGCGCAAGCTGTTCCGCATTTGATACCAGATGTTCAAGAATTAGATTGTGATTTTTACGTGTTTTCAGGACACAAAATTTGTGCTCCAACAGGAATTGGCGTTTTGTATGGTAAACAAGACTGGTTGCGAAAACTTCCTCCTTATCAAGGTGGTGGCGAAATGATTAAAGAAGTAACTTTCGAAAAAACAACCTATGCAGATTTGCCGCATAAATTTGAAGCAGGAACGCCCAATATTGAAGGCGGAATTGTGCTTGGAACTGCAATAGATTACTTAAATGAAATTGGGTTTGATAATATTCAACAACAAGAAAATGAATTGTTAGAATATGCCACAAAACAACTTTTAGCAATTGATGGCCTGAAAATTTATGGGACGGCACAAGAAAAAACATCGGTAATTTCATTTAATATCGGAAATATTCATCCTTACGATATCGGCGTAATTATTGATAAATTAGGAATTGCTGTAAGAACTGGGCACCATTGTGCACAGCCAGTCATGGATTTCTTTAAAATACCCGGAACAATTAGGGCGAGTTTTGCATTTTACAATACCAAAGAAGAAATTGATATATTTGTAAACGCTATCAAAAAAGCGAAAATGATGCTGGAATAATAATTTATAAATCTTTCAAAATGAAAATTTACGCTTTAATATTACTTAACATTTTTTTATCGAAAGGATGTGGTTCAGACGAGCAAATAGACATGAAATCTGCAGTGGTTGAATATACCGCAACGACTAGAGGGTTTTTTCAAAAAGTCACGATTAAAAATCAAGAAGTTTTTGTTACAAAAGACAGAAATTCTGCTGAAATAGGAACAGCAACAA
>CALPKO020000090.1 GCA_943324165.2 Bdellovibrio sp. ZAP7
CGATTACAGGTTTATTTGACTGATGCCACTTCATTGCTAAAAGGCAATCGGTATTTTTTGAATCAAATCTATAATTTTTCTAAAAATAAAGCTGAAAACCAATATTCACTTGAACATGAATTTAGTTTTGAAAACAAATCATTTCTATACACACAGCAAACAATCAATACAACGTTATCCAATACAAATGGATCTTCAACCGTTTTCAGCAGATTTGGAGACAGTTATGTTTTTGGAAACGTATATGATAAAACGCGCAATCATCAATTGTATAATAAGATAGCATTAGACTTTAGAAGTAATAAATACGGGCACTTCAAAGTATTTTTGGATGATTTTAATTACAATTATTTTTATAATTCTGTATTAGTGATTATCGACAAAGAAATTCCAAGTGTGCTAAAAGGAAGAATTAATACTATTGGAGGACAGTATTTTTATAACAAAGGCAAATGGAATGGTGTTTTTAAATACGCTAATTCAATTTCAAAACAATCACTTTCTAATTTAGATTCGAAATTAGAATACAATTTTAACGACGAAAATCAAGTCTCTTTTCAAATTCAAATTATAAATAAATTACCCAATTATATATATAATTTATACCAAAGTAGTTTCACCAACTACAATTGGAGCAATGACTTTAACAATGAGAAAATAATGAATTTATATGTAAAAGCCACTACAAAATGGTTAAATGCAGCATTGCAAGTGTCTTCTTTAAAAGATAAGTTGTATTTTGGTGAAAACACTTCAACCTCAAATCAGCTTTTGGTTGCTCCCAAGCAATATGGTAAATCTATTCAATATTTGTCTGCTAAAGTTGAAAAGGAATTTAAATATAGAAAATTTGCTTTAGACAACACGGTTTTATTCCAAACCACGCAACAAGACGACGCTATTTTGAATGTTCCCAAGTTCGTAGTGCGAAACACAATTTATTTCTCTGACGATATATTCAAAAAAGCAATGTTCATTCAAACCGGTATAACTTTGAACTATTTTTCTTCTTATTACGCCAATAATTACAATCCAGTGATTGGCGAGTTTTACATCCAAAACACTAAGAAAATTGGAGACTTTCCGATGTTAGATTTATTTATTAATGCCCGAGTTCGTCAGACGCGCATTTACCTCAAAGCAGAACATTTTAACAGTATGTTTTCTGGAAATAAATATTATTCGGCACCAAATTATCCTTATCGAGATTATCTTATACGATTCGGATTAGTTTGGAATTTCTTTCAATAAATCAATTGCGCTGTTTTTAAACTGACTACGGTTTTAATAAAAGATTCACTTTGACAGCTATTGGTGCGCATTCCCTCAAGCAAAATCGATATTGTGTAAATATTCATTTCTAATCAATATCTTTGCAAATAAAATAAGTTATCCCTCCATCTCCTTCGGAGAAGATCGGGCTCAAAAATAAACTACAAATAATGAATTATTCAGAAAATATATTGGGTACAATCGGAAATACACCACTTGTAAAACTCAACAAAGTTATAGAAGGAATTGATGCATTGGTGTTGGCAAAAGTCGAAACTTTTAATCCAGGTAATTCAACCAAAGACCGAATGGCGCTTAAAATGGTGGAAGATGCGGAAGCAGATGGAAGATTAAAGCCGGGAGGAACAATTATTGAAGGAACATCTGGTAATACCGGAATGGGATTGGCCTTGGCCGCAATCGTAAAAGGTTACAAATGTATTTTTGTGATTACTGATAAACAATCTAAAGAAAAAATGGATATTTTGCGTGCCGTTGGGGCAAAGGTTATTGTTTGTCCAACAGATGTAGAGCCAACAGATCCTCGTTCCTATTATTCAGTTTCAAAACGTTTGGGCACAGAGATTCCCAATTCTTGGTATGTAAACCAATATGACAATCCATCGAATGCAATTGCCCATTATCAATCTACAGGTCCTGAGATATGGAAACAAACCGACGGGAAGATTACTCATTTCGTTGTGGGCGTAGGAACAGGAGGAACAATTTCGGGTGTCGCCAAATATTTAAAAGAGCAAAACCCTAACATAAAAATTTGGGGAATCGATACTTATGGTTCCGTTTTTAAAAAATACCACGAAACAGGAATTTTCGATGAAAACGAGATTTACTCCTATATTACCGAAGGAATCGGCGAAGACATATTGCCAGAAAATGTAGATTTCTCTTTGATTGATGGATTTACTAAAGTAACCGACAAAGATGCAGCGGTGTACACCCGCAAAATTGCTTTAGAAGAGGGAATCTTTGTTGGAAATTCAGCAGGATCGTGTGTAAAAGGATTGCATCAATTGAAAGAGCATTTTACTAAAGACGATGTGGTGGTGGTTTTATTTCACGATTCAGGAAGCCGTTATGTGGGCAAAATGTTCAACGATGATTGGATGCGCGAACGAGGATTTTTGGATGAAGTAGTAACTAAAGCAGAAGATGTAATTAAAGACCATATTGATAAGCCGATGGTTGTTGTTCGAACCGAAGAATTGGTTTCTCATGCGATTGACAGAATGCGAAAATACAAAATATCGCAAATTCCAGTTATCGATATCAAGGGATTTGTTGGGTCAGTTGACGAATCAGATTTGTTTCAGAGTTATGTTTCGGATAAAAATGTGGCCGACAAACCAATCAAAGAAGTGATGGGCAAGCCCTATCCGATTGTTCAATTAGCAACGCCCATTGAAGAGGTTTCTAAACTTTTCACGAAGGACAATCAAGCTGTTTTGGTTGAGCTTGGCAATGGAAAATTTCATATTATCACAAAATACGATATTATTGGTTCGATAAAATAATGGCACAGTGCTTTATTTTAAATTATTTTTCATGACAATTTTAAGAGTATGACTTTTACCGCAATCGATTTTGAAACCGCCACGGGACATCCTGAAAGTGCATGTGCCATCGGAATTGTTACCGTCGAAAATGGAATAATCGTAGAGGAATTTCATACATTAATTCAACCACCAAACAATGAATATTGGTTGCGTAACATCATGTGTCATGGCATCAAACCAATTGAGACGCTCGACAAACCAATGTTCGACGACTTATTTCCAGCAATAAAAAAAAGAATTTTTGGTCGTACAATAGTTGCGCACAACGAAGCATTTGATAGAAATGTTTTGGCTAAAACCATGAAATATTATGGTTTGTATTACGATGAACTGGAATTGGCAGATCGTTGGGAATGTACTTGCAAAATCTATCGAGCAAAAGGGTATAAGCCAGCCAATTTGAAACATTGTAGCGATTTAAATAATATTCAACTCAATCACCACGAGGCATTGTCTGACGCGCGCGCATGTGCGAAATTGTATTTGTTGAAGTAGATGCGTTTTTAAATTTTAAAAATCAGTTTTATTGGTGGCAGGTTTGCTTATTAGAAATAACCCAACAAAAGTTAAAAGTCCATTCAAAATTATCAATTCATTGTCAATCACATAATCTCCAAAAAGTAATTTTGTGTTTTGGGTAATTGCAAAACAAATCGCTGGTGAAATCAAGCAGATCAAAGGAACAAATTTGTCTTTGACTGTTTTTGATTTAACAAACAATCCGAAACTATAAAGCCCTAAAAGCGGTCCGTAAGTGTAAGAGGCAATCTTGAAAATCATGCTAACCACAGAGGCGTCATTGATTGAATTAAAAATAATTATCACTAGAAACATCAATATTGAAAAACCCACATGAACAAAATGTCTTGTTTTTATTGTGTTGGATTTATTTTGATTTTCGGCTTTATCCATTCCTAAAAAATCTACACAAAACGATGTTGTCAAGGCAGTTAATGCTGAATCGGTTGTTGCAAATGTCGCCGCTGTTAATCCTAATAAAAATACAATTGATGGAATTATGCTTAAATGCTTAAATGCAATCTCTGGAAAAAGTAAATCTGTTCTTGGTTTTCCAGTAATTAAATCGATTGGAATTGCAATTCCATTTTTGTTGGCATACAAATACAGTAAAGCACCTACACTTAAAAAGAAAATATTGATTAATACAAAAATGCCTGTAAAAGTAAACATGTTTTTTTGAGCTTCTTTAATGTTTTTGCAACTAAGGTTTTTTTGCATTAAATCTTGATCTAAACCAACTGTTGCAATAGTTACGAACATTCCACCCAAAATTTGTTTCCAAAAATAAGTGCCTTTTAAAGGGTCTTCAAAGAAAAAAACTTTTGAATAGTTGCTTGTTTTTATCTCTTCAAAAGCTTCAAAAAATGATAGATTTAGACTTTTACAAACAAAGAAAAGTGTCAAAAACACGGATGATATTAAGAAGAAAGTTTGTAAAGTGTCCGTGATAATTATGGTTTTTAAACCTCCACGATAAGTGTAGGCAAAAATGAGTGCCAAAGAAACTAAGACAGTTATTGCAAATGGAATATTATAAAAATCAAAAACATAGCGTTGCAAAACAAAAACCACCAAGTATAGTCGAAAAGAAGACCCAACGGTTCTTCCAATTAAAAAAATTGTTGCTGCAGTTTTGTAGCTAACCAGGCCAAGTCTTTGCTCAATGTAACTGTAAATTGATGTTAAATTCATTCTGTAATAAAGTGGTAATAGTAGTTTTGCAACTACGATAAATCCGACGGCACAACCAATAACAAATTGAAAGTACTTGAATTGTAAATCTGGATTTCCTACTTCCCCGGGAACAGAAATGAAAGTGATTCCTGAAATTGCAGTACCAATCATTCCAAAGGCAACTAAATACCATTTTGAATTTTTATTCGCTTTAAAAAAAGCATTATTATCGTTGTTGTTTTTACTTACAAAATAGGAAATCGCAAATAAAAATCCGAAGTAGATAATTATTAATACTAAAATAGAAGTTGGCGTCATAGTTAAAAAAATATTTTGCCAATTTACATAAATAATCTTCAAATTTACATAATATCTATTTTTATGAATGAGAACAATTTACGTATTTTTGCATAATGGAATTTTCGTCTAAATTATTAGAAAAAGCGGTAAATGAAATGGCTCAGTTGCCAGGAATTGGAAAAAGAACGGCATTGCGACTTGTTTTGCATTTGTTGAAACAACCAAAAGACCAAACCGTTTTTTTAACGCAGGCACTTTCTAAAATGCGAGAAGAAATAAAGTTTTGCGAAAGTTGCAACAATATTTCTGACGTATCGATTTGCGAAATATGTGCAAATAAAAACCGAAACCACGAGATTATTTGTGTTGTAGAGGATGTTCGCGACGTAATGGCAATTGAAAACACGGGACAATTCAAAGGAATATACCATGTTTTGGGAGGAAAAATATCTCCAATTGATGGTATTGGACCTAGTCAGTTAAAAATTATTAGTCTTGTTGAAAAAGTAAATTCAGGCACTGTAAAAGAAATAATTTTCGCATTAAGTTCAACAATGGAAGGTGACACTACCAATTTTTATATTTACAAGCAAATTAAAAATCAAGATGTTACTACTTCAACAATTGCAAGAGGCATTTCCGTTGGTGATGAATTAGAATATGCTGATGAAGTAACTTTAGGAAGAAGTATTTTGCAAAGAGTTCCGTTTGAAAATAGTTTTAAAAATAATTAATCAATTTATAACGTCAATGAATTTTATAATTGTGATGGATAATCTATATTTGTTTTTTAAAAAATTAGAAATGACTAGAATTTGCTTTTCTTTGTTAATTGTAATTGGTTTTTTTTTTACTTCTTGTATTCCAAATAAAAAGTTAGTTTATCTACAATCCAAAAACGAAAATGACTCAACAAGAGTAATAAAACCAATTGTTTTAAAACCTTATAGACTAAAAACAGATGATTTTTTAAGTATCTCTATCAAAGCTATAGACCCAAAATTAGTGCAAATTTTTAATCCAAGCACATCATCAGTAGCTAGTTTGCCAGAAAGTGAACAGGCACTTTTTTTTGAAGGATTCAAGGTCGACGACCATGGAAATATTCGAATCCCGGTAATTGGAGAATTGAATGTGTTAGGGTTTACAACAGATGAAGTTCGTGTCAAAATTGAAAAAGAACTTTTAGCTAAATATTTTAATAAAGAAGCAGATATATTTGTCGCTGTAAAATTGGCTGGTTTGCGTTTTACTATCAACGGAGAAATTGTCTCACCAGGCACAAAAACTATCTTCCAAGAAAAATTAAATGTACTAGAAGCAGTTGCCAATTCTGGAGATATTACGATCCTTGGTGATAGAAAAAATGTGACGATTATTCGTCAATTTCCATATGGCACAGAAATGC
>CALPKO020000091.1 GCA_943324165.2 Bdellovibrio sp. ZAP7
AAATAAACTATATTCCCAAGTGTTTACCCAAGATGTAGCAACATTTTCCTTAGACAATTCCTCTCTAATCATGCACATCATAGATGTTTTCCCGGTTCCCCATTCGCCTTGAAGGCCAACTGTTATCGGAGTGTCACTGTTTAAAATAAATTTTGAGAGCGCTTTGATGTAGCGAGAAACGTCTAATTGATCTTGCTCATTTTTTTCAATTGGTTTATCTTTAATTGAAATGGCATTAATTTTACTCATATTGCTAGTCTTTTAGAGTTTGAAGATTTTTTTGAGAACCTTCAATTTGAATCTTAAAAGATGCAATGTGGTTTCTTTGTAATTGATTTAATGGCATACTTTATTTCTTTGAATAATATTCTTCTAAGGTTTTACAATTTTCTGATTTTAACCAATCTTCTATTGAATTATAACCTCGATCTTTACACCAATCTTTTAAATCTTCTTTTCTCGAAGCCTGGCCAAGTGTATATTTGTTATTCACGCAATAGGTATCATATTCATTGACAACTTGAACAGTTAAACCAAAATGAGCATCAATTAATTTTTCAAATTCATTAATAGTCATCGATACTTTAATGTTTAAATCTTCATTTGAAGATTTAATATCTTTACTCGTTCTTTGATTTAAGGCAGCTAAAGTTAGCTCATCATCGGCCAGTTGTTTTCCTTTATAGACACGAAGCGTTAGCCCAAAGTTATTTTTAAAATCAGCTTTTAAACTTCTAACTTTTTTATTCGGGGCTAAATGAAAATCTTTAGCTTTAAATTTATCGGTAATATTTGAAATAAAATCGAACATAATATTATAGTTTTAAATTAAAAAAAACCAAATGTTATTTGGTTTTTAGCATTGTGAATTAGTTGTTTTTTGTGTTACACAAACGAGACAAAACCTTCTTCTTTAGCAGTTTCATTTTGTTCTGCTAATGTTCTGGTATCTGCCTCTCCTTTTGTATTGTGAATTCTTCCATCAGCTGATTTACAAACAACCTGAACATTAATTCCAAAATTTTCCATAAATCGTCTTTCCAAACTTCCTACTGTTAAATTACCTACGATAGATAATTCACCACCGTTTTTCTCTCTTACCTCGGATAGATTTTTTTCAATATCAATAGGGTGATTGTTTGCTTTTTTGAATACTAAAGACAAATAATTAAATTTCTCTGAAAATTCATTTACAATAGTTTTAACTTTTTTGTTGCCTGTCATTGTGATTTCTGTTGCCATAGTATATCTTATATATTAAATTTAAATGTGTTAAAATTAATATACTTTTAGCAATAGTTTTATTGCAAGTTATTGCAACTTCACTTTCAAAAAGGTTTACAACTATATTTGTGCTGCCTTAAAATAAAAAATGAACCAACAAAGTCCTTATTTAATTGCACTTTGCAATCAACTGGAAACCCAATTGGGATTTAAAATAAAGAATATTGCCAATGCTGAAAAGTGTTCGGAAGTTTTGGCTTTAGAAAAGTTATTTATTTCACCGCATACTATTGCGAGGATGTATGGCGTGGTAAAACCTTTTAGAACTCCGTATAAAGATACTTTGAATCTAATTGCAAGGTATTTGAATTATATCGATTGGGAAGATTTTTGTAACAATCAAACCAATGTTCCTTTTGATCCTAACTATTTTTTAACAGAGGCCTCTGACGGTTTTTCTTTAGCCGTATTGCAGTTGGCTTTGGCGAATGAAGATTTTAAAGCCCTTTCGTTTGTATTGTCCAAAGCAAAAGCAAATGAAAATGATGCTGTTTTGTTTACGGCAGCGGAGTTAATTGGTGCTTATGTTCGTACTTGTAAAAAGCAAAAAGAATTGCTTCAATTGTTAGCAAAAAATAGGGTTGGGCATCTCTTTTTTTATGAATGTTATGTGGATGAAGACAATGACAATAACTATTTCTCAGAAGCATTACTAAATTATTATCTTCCTAATGTTACCAACGATTACAAGAAATTATACGTGTATTGTTTTGTCATTAGCCAAACGGCACATAAAGCACAACAACCGTCTCCATTAATACAAAAATTTCAAAAATTAGCGGTTCAATTGGATAAAAAGAACGGCCATTTTCACGAACTTTCAAGGTGGATGGAATGTCAAATACTGATAGACGGTTATAATGGAATCCTCAATGATACTTGGCAACTTCATTTAGCTGAATTACTAGTTTTGTCAACTAGTTTGGGGCTTAATGAAAAAGCATGGTTGTTTTCTAGGTCGCTGAAGGCGCTAATACTTTTTGGCTTCAAAGAAGAATTGTTCCATCATGAGGAATTAAACAATCACATTGATGAAATAATCAAGAGTCAAAAGAAAGAGTTCCACAGCATTGCTTTATATGTGCTGCAATTGTATTGGATTTGCAAATCGCTTTACTTCAATAATAAATCGGTTTATAACCCATTTAGAATCCATAACATTTTATTTCAAAATGAAAGCAATGAAAAAACAGCTATTGAATTTGCTGTTGCCTCACTTTTTGCTTCAGGAGAAAATAAAAATATTATTACACGGAATTTAAAAAGTTTTTGTGAAGCTAAAGGTGTTCAATGGGTGATGAAAATGGTGGGTTAATCTTTTTTCAACTCCAAATCATAATTGGCATTCGCTTTCTGAATAAGTTGATAAGAAACAAAGAACCCCAAAACAAACAAAAGCAACAAAGCAATAAGTACGAGGTAATTGCCAATAAGAAAATTCCAAAAGATAAAATACAATAAAAAACCATTTCCAGTTTGAAGTAGCCATGCCAAAAGTCTTAGTTTAGAAAAAGACTTTCCGCTGTTGTTAAAGGGCTTCCAAAAGCCGCCCGGTTTGATGGTTGTGGCAAAAATTTCCAACGTTTTGGTTGCTGTGGGTTTAGTAATAAAGGTAATCATTAACCACGTAAAACAAACTGCTAGTGTTAAAATGATGATTTTAATGGGATAATACTCGATGTTGAAGTGGTGCTCAAAACCGCTAATTAATTGATAAAAAGCGGTATTGTTTTCATAAAACAAATCCAAAATCGGTGGATAAATTAAAGCGGCAACCATTGCCGACAACTGCGACCAAGCATTGATGCGCCACCAATACCATCGCAATATAAAAACAGGACCAACACCTGCTGTGATAGCAAATATATACTTTGCAATTACCAATATCGAATCGGCATAAATGGCAATTCCTCCAGCTGCTACTACGATGTAAATCATCGCTATTATTCCCAACTTTTTGGTTTTAGCATCACTTAAATTAGGATGAATGGTGTGTTTGTAAAAATTCTCAATTAATAAGGAGCCGCCCCAATTTTGATTGTTTTGCACAAAAGATAGAAAAGGAATTAGGAACAACAGAAGCACTAAAATCAGCATCCAACTCGGCAACGCTTTCACAAATAGAGCGGTAAAAGCCAATTCGCTATCTGCGGCAGCATTTGCATAGCCATAACAAACTGCCATGAATGGTAATGTAAACAACAAAACCCTAAACAGGACTATGCAGAGTGAAGGAATAAAAACACTTTTGATTAGATCTTTACTGCTATTGGTTGCCATCAATTTTTGTCCATTCATGTCTGGATAATCTAATATAGAAGCCGACCACCATTGCACCAACACAAAAACAATAAAAGCATTAAAAGTTTTAGATCCTACAGATGGAATAACATCAAAATTGTTTTTTGAAGTTTGTACTGTAGCTGCTAGATGTGATAAGCCGCCCGTTTTTAGCAGCAAGCTAATGAAGATGATTATAAATAACAGGATAAAAACAACAAATAATACAAAATCCAGTTTAAGCCGTTCTTTTAGACTATTGAAGAAAGTTAAAATGACAATAAGAACAGTCAATATTCCAATGGCTGCATTGATTTCAATTCCAACAATAAAGCAGAAAATTTTAGCAAAAGCCATGAGACTAAAACTGATAAAAAAAGGAATAACCAATAAACCCAGATACAAACTTCTGAATTGATGCAGCATCTTTGCTCCTTTGCCAGAATACCTAAAAAACAAGAATTCATTTTCGGTTTTTACAGGCACCTTTCGCCACAAATGGGCAAAGAAAGAGACGCTTAAAGCTGATCCAATGCCGGCACTCCAATACAACCACATGTCTGATAGTTGCCCTTTTAACAAAGACGAACAAATCAATTGTGGCTCTATCATGATGCCGTTGGCCAATAGCATAGAAAAGCCAATGAGCCACCAAGATTCATTTTTGGAATAAAATAAATTGGTACTTAAATTTTGTTTTAGTTTTTTGCTTAAATCTCCCAAAAGCTATCGTATTCTTTGATAAGTAATCCGTTTTACTATGCTTTTCAACTCTTTAGAAGGTTTGTAGCTTATTTTTGCGCCTTTGATATTTGATTTACCTAAAGGTTCTGCTGCATCGGCTGCTGTGCCTTGCAAAATAAGTTGAAAAGTACCCAGACTATCAATTTTAACGATATTCCCGTCAGATAGGGCTTCGCCAATAACATCGCTTAAAGCCATAATCACACCATAGCAATCGGCTCGACTAATGGTAGAGCGACCCGCAATTATTCGAGCCAAATCGTCTAATTGCATTTCGCCTTTACTAACTGCGCAAGGGTAGTATTTTACTTCTGGCGGTGATACCAAATTGTTTTGTTTAGGAATCATTTTAAATCGTACGGACATAAAAAGGACTTGATAAGGTCTATAAAATAGTTTTGTAATGACAAATATATAAAAAGATGTACGACTTTTATACTATTGCCGTACATCTTTTATATAAGTGTCGTACATCTTTTGTTAAAATACTGGACATCTTTTTAAAAACTAATAAGGACGAATTGATGAATTTATCGTTAGGAATTGAAAATAGGATAAAGACAAGTTGAACTTGCATCAAGGCGCAGGGAAAAGGACTGATGTCAATTTACTGAAATTGAATATTTTAAATTATTTGTTCATATCACAAAGGTTATTAATTACAGCTTAATGTGTAATTTGGATTGATTTTTAAATCAAAACGATATACTAGTGTTATATTTGTTGTTTGTTTAAATTAAACCTTAATGTTTTATGCGGAATTTTATTATTGCATCACTCTTATTATGCACCACTTTATTTTATGCCCAGCTGCAAACATTAACTGACAATTTTGAAGGAAATGGAAATATTTTAAGTTGGTATGGGTCCGATTGCTGGATGGATAATCAATTCGCAAATCCTTATCCATCAGGTATTAATAGTTCGGCTACCGTTCTAAAATATGCCGATACAGGTGGGCTATATGGCTATGTTGGTTTTAATGGAGTAGGTAATTTTAATTTGAACAATAATAGTACCTTTTCCTTAAAAATATATGTTCCTTCCAACGGACTTATTGGTGCTCAAACCAATCAAATTTCATTGAAACTTCAAAATAGTTTATTGACCGAACCTTGGACAACGCAATGCGAAATCATTAAACCCATTGTATTGAACCAATGGCAAACGATTGTTTTTAATTTTGCTTCAGATAATTACGTCAATTTCAACAATACTTCTCCGAATCCCATTACTAGATCTGATTTTAATCGATTGCTCATTCAAGTAAACGGAGAAAACAATACCAGTCAAGTAACTTCATACATCGATGATTTTCAATATACGGTTACAAATAATGTAGTTTACAATAATTTAGTTTGGTCCGATGAATTTGACGGGAGTGGGTTAATCAATAATTCAAAATGGCACCAACAGACCCTATTGCCCACGGGTACTGGTTGGTTTGGCAATGAACAGCAACACTATACAAACCGTATTGACAATTCGTTTGTTAGCAATGGCACTTTAAAGATTGTAGCCAAAAAGGAAAACTATACTAATCAAGGCATTACTAAACAATATACTTCTGCACGGTTGAATTCAAAGTTCGCTTTCAAATATGGTCGTGTTGAGGTTCGTGCCAAACTATCAGAAGGAGATGGAACTTTGCCCGCCATTTGGATGTTAGGCAAAAACATCAATGAGTTGGGTGCCTATTGGCAATTAAATGGATACGGCACTGTAACTTGGCCTGCCTGTGGCGAAATGGATATTATGGAATATTGGGGATCCAATGTCATATCAAGCGCGGTCCACTATCCAATAAATGGAGATTTAACAACAGGTGAATACACTGCAAATTATCAAACTAAAGATGGTGTATGTACTGATTTTCATGTTTATGCGGTAGAATGGAACAATGATAGAATTACCTTTAGTGTTGATGGAAT
>CALPKO020000092.1 GCA_943324165.2 Bdellovibrio sp. ZAP7
CTTTAAAAATTCCATTTTCAATCACACTCACGTCTCCGTCAACAGTTGATATTTCCCAACTTTCTCCCGTAATTTTTGAAGTTATGGGTTTATTTAAAACGGTTTTTAGTTTTTCGCCGCCCCAAATCCTGTTTTTTAGAATGGGTTGAAATTGTAGTGGATAAAAATTATTTTTCATTTTAAATTCAATTATTTTTTTTTCCCTAAAGCCCTAGCCCAGATTGAAGGGAAAATCTTTTGTCTTTTTTCTTTAAAAAGGCAAAGATTTGGAATGAAAGCTGGATTAAGCTTCCAATTAAACCAATCTTTTTATTGCTTCTAATGCTTTCGGAATATGTTTTGTGGCTAAAACACTGTCAAAAATCATTTTTACAATGCCATTTTTGTCGGCTACATAGGTTACTCTTCCTGGAATTAATCCGAACATATCACCTTTTACGCCAAATTGATTTCTTATGCTTTTGTTTTTGTCCGACAACAAAATAAACGGCAATTTGTATTGTTTTGAAAATTTTTCATGTGATGCTTCACTGTCTGAACTGATGCCAATAACTTCGGCACCCAAATCTTTGAAATCTTGGTATTGGTCGCGAAAACTACATGCTTGCGCGGTACAACCCGGCGTATTGTCTTTTGGGTAAAAATAGATTACAACAGGTTTTTGACCAATAAAGGCTTTGCTGTCGAAGGTTTGTCCGTTGCTGTCTGTCGCTGTAAAATCTGTAATTTTATCTCCTACTTTTAGTGTCATTATTCTCCTTTATAAGTTACAAAATTGCGTGGAGTTTCATATAAAACTACCTCTAAGTCAAATTCTGCTTTGATTTTTTTTCTGATTTTATTCCAAATCACAACTACAATATTTTCGGCCGTAGGGTTCAAATCTTTGAATTCTGGCACGTCAAGGTTGAGGTTTTTATGGTCAAACTGATTTTCTACTTCCTCTTTTATTATGTCTGAAAGGAATTTCACATCCATCACATAACCAGTTTCTGGGTCAATTTCACCTGTAACACTCACCGTTAAATCATAATTATGACCGTGAAAATTGGGATTGTTACATTTTCCAAAAATGGAATCATTCTTCTCGAAAGACCAATCTTTTCGATACAATCGATGTGCTGCATTAAAATGGGCTTTTCTTGAGATGGTGACTTTCATTAGAGTTTAGAATTTAGAATTTAGATTTTAGAGTTTAGAATTTAGAGTTTAGAATTTAGAATTTAGAATTTAGATTTTAGAGTTTGTGGCTTTCGATGTAATGATAAAATTCATCAAATATGATTTTAAACCAAACCGTATAAATAGTTGGGTTTTGGGTCATATCGGTTTTGATGGCATCAATCGACATCCATTTCCAGTTTTCGACTTCTTCTCGATTTATTTTTGGCGCTTGATTGTATTTTCCAATCATCACGTGGTCTAGTTCGTGTTCTGTTAGTCCGTTGTCAAATGGTGCCTTGTAAATAAAATGAAAAAGCTCTGTTAAAGGAGTTTCAAAACCCATTTCTTCAAACAAGCGGCGTGTTCCAGCTTGAATATTGGTTTCTCCATCGCGTTGATGACTGCAACAAGTATTGGTCCATAAAAGTGGAGAATGGTATTTTTCGGAAGCCCGTTGCTGTAACATGATTTCGTTTTTATCATTTAAAATAAAGACAGAAAACGCACGGTGCAACACTGCTTTTTGATGGGCTTCGAGCTTTGGCATTAGCCCTATTGGTTCATCATTTTCATTCACCAATATTACTTGTTCTTCTAACATAGCTATTTATTACCCGTCAAAAATACAAAAAAAGAAATGGTTATAAATGTATTTTTTCGATTGGGAAAAGTTTAACTATTGTTTGGTTGTTGCCGAATTGATAGCTAAATCTTTGTTAATTAAATCAATTTGCTGTCTAAACAACATTTTTTTTAGAACCAAGCATTTACTTTTGTAGTATATTAATTTAGAACAAACTTATTTTATACCATGAAAAAAACAAACCTTCTTTTGGCATTTTTGATTCCTTTGGTGGTTTTGAATGCTTGTGCGCAAACTAAAAAAAATGACATTAAAAAAGAACAATCAATGGAAAATAAAGACGTAATCAGTAAACCCAATAATCCGTATTATTCGAATACCGACACCACAAAACTGAATATTGCTGATGCAGAATGGAAAAAAGTGCTGTCTGAGGATGTTTATGCAGTTGCTAGAGAGGCAGACACCGAGCGACCATTTACAGGAAAATACTGGAATGCCGATGACAAAGGAACTTACTACTGTGCAGCTTGCGGAAACAAGTTATTTAGATCGGATCAAAAATTCTCGAGTTCTTGTGGTTGGCCAAGTTTTTTTGAACAAGAAAACAAAAATAGTGTAGTTTACAAAAGCGATTCGTCACTTGGAATGGAACGCACAGAAGCGCTTTGCGGAAGATGCGGCGGACATTTAGGACATCTTTTTGATGATGGACCTGCGCCAACTTACAAACGCTATTGTATGAATTCAATTGCAATGGATTTTATTCCCGATGCAAAATAATGTTATCAATTAGAAATTAGAAATTACGAATTACGAATTATAAATTAAGCTCCTATTACGAATTTGGAACATTTGTCAAACAAACGATTATGAAAAAAATAATTATTGCATTAGCATTGATTACTACTGGCGCTTTTGCCCAAAAATCAGATTTAAAAGCAAGTGTAAACCTTGATACGATTACACTTGGCGGTGGTTGCTATTGGTGCGTAGAAGCGGTTTATGAACAATTAGACGGCGTAACATCCGTTGTGTCTGGATTTTCTGGAGGAAAAACCGCTAATCCAACATACGAAGAAGTTTCGTCGGGAAAAACAGGTTTTGCAGAAGCAGTTCAAATTACGTTCGACAAATCGAAAACGAATTTAGATGAGATTTTTAAAGTGTTTTTTACCGTTCACGATCCAACAACTTTAAATCGTCAGGGTGCCGATGAAGGAACGCAATACCGTTCGGTAATATTTTATAAAAATGAAGCGCAAAAATTAGCCGCTCAAACCATTATTTCAGCGTTGAAAAAAGGTAAAGTGTACGATAGTCCAATCGTAACAACTTTAGAGCCTTTTACAAAATTCTATGAAGCTGAAAAATACCATCAAAATTACTTTGAAAAAAACAAAAATCAACCTTATTGTCAAATGGTGATTCAACCGAAATTAGATAAATTCGAGAAAATTTTCAAGGACAGGTTGAAAAAGAAGGAATAAATTGCATTGTATTAAACAAAAAAAAATCCCTAAAAATTAGGGATTTTGTAGCGAGAACGAGATTTGAACTCGTGACCTTTGGGTTATGAATCCAACGCTCTAACCGACTGAGCTACCTCGCCAAGGTTTTTAAAAAGTGCGTTTTTAACGCGGGTGCAAATATAAAACTAAATTCAGTTTTTACAACTAATTTCTAAAGAAAAAAAAATAATTTTAAAAACGCTTTTTTTATGAATTTATTTATTTATATTTCCCGAAAATTAGCTAGCATTAATGGAATTAAAAATACGATACGAATTAGAATTTCCAATAAATTCTTCTCCAGCACTTCTGTACCAATATATATCAACTCCATCGGGACTTTCTGAATGGTTTTCGGACAACGTGAATTCGCGTGGAGAACATTACACCTTTATCTGGGACGATTCAGAAGAAAAAGCCAGGGTTACCGCCAAAAAAACCAATGAAAGAATTAAGTTTAAATGGTTGGATGACAATGGAGCAGATACTGATTATTCTCTTGAATTAAAAATTGTTGAAGATGAAATAACCAAAGACGTTTCGTTGGTGGTTTCAGATTTTGCCGAAGAAGACGATATTAAAGAAGCAACACTTTTGTGGGAAAATCAAATTTCAGATTTAAAACACGTGATTGGTTCAGTATAATACAAAATTATAGTTTTATATTTGCCCTAAATTTTATTTAGGGCTTTTTTATGGTTAATTTTAATGGAGAAATTGTTGAAGACAACACAAGTTTATCAATTAACAATCGTGCTTTTCTTTATGGTGATGGGGTTTTTGAAACACTAAAAATTGTAAACAACAAAATTCTTTTTTTAGAAGACCATTACTTTAGACTAATGGCTTCGATGAGGATTTTGAGAATGGAAATCCCGATGAATTTCACCATGGAATACTTAGAAGGTGAGATTTTAAAATTGGCTAAAATCAATCAATTAGAGCGTTCGGCAAGAGTTCGACTTACCATTTTTAGAAACGATGGAGGTTATTATCTTCCAACTTCTAATGAAATTTCCTTTCTTATAGCTATAAAACCCCTGGAAAAAGAACTTTATAGCATCGAAAATGAAACTTATGAAGTGGAGTTGTTCAAAGATTTTTACATTACAAAACATTTATTATCAACCTTAAAATCCACCAATAAAATCATCAACATTACGGCAAGTATTTTTGCCAAAGAAAATGATTACAACAATTGTTTGATTTTAAATGATTCAAAAAATATTGTAGAAGCTATAAATGGCAATATTTTTATGGTTGTCGGAAAAAAACTTATCACACCGCCCATTTCTGAGGGTTGCTTAAACGGAATTATGCGGAAACAAATTCTTGCTTTGGCAAAAAAAATAGATCATTTAGAAGTGCTTGAAGAGGTGATTTCGCCTTTTGATTTGCAAAAAGCAGATGAGCTTTTTATAACAAATGTTATTTCAGGCATTCAACCAATTTCAAAATACCGCAAAAAAGAATTTACAAATCAACTGTCTAAAGATTTGTTGACCAGACTTAATGCGGCAGTTCGACTGGGCTAGTTTATAAATTTTGAATTAGTTTTATTTAATCGTGGTTTTCAATTTGTTTATAAGCATCAATCACTTTTTTAACCAATCGGTGACGCACGATGTCTTTATCATCTAAATAAATAATTCCGATTCCCTCGATGTCTTTTAAAACCAAAAGCGCTTCTTTGAGTCCAGAAATTGTTCTTCGCGGTAAATCAACTTGTCCTGGATCTCCGGTAATCATGAATTTTGCACTTTTTCCCATTCGGGTCAAAAACATTTTCATTTGCGAATGAGTTGTGTTTTGGGCTTCATCGAGAATAACGAAAGCATTGTCTAACGTTCGTCCACGCATAAAAGCCAATGGCGCAATTTGAATAATCCCTTTCAAGATATAATCTTCGAGCTTTTCGTTGGGCAACATATCTCGTAAAGCATCATACAAAGGCTGCATGTATGGATCTAATTTTTCTTTCATATCGCCTGGAAGAAAACCTAAATTTTCTCCCGCTTCTACTGCTGGTCGGGTCAAAATAATACGTTTTACTTCTTTTTCTTTCAGGGCTTTCACTGCCATTGCAACACCGGTATAAGTTTTTCCAGTTCCTGCCGGGCCAACGGCAAAAACCATATCATTGGTTTTCATGGTGTCAACCAACAGTTGTTGATTAGGCGTCATTGGTTTAATAATTTTACCGCCAACGCCATGCACCAAAATTTTATCGTGGTCAAGGTGCTTTCGGTCTTCTTGCACATTGCTCGAAATTACGCGTTCAATTACATTAGAGTCGATGTTGTTGTAACGTGTAAAATGAAGCATTAATCTTTGGAAACGGTTTTCGAATTCGTCGAGCACTTCTTTTTCTCCAAACGCTTTTATGGTTGTGCCTCGGGCAACAATTTTTAGCTTTGGATAGTATTTTTTTATGGATTCAAGATGAGTGTCTTGAGCGCCCCAAAAGTCTTTCGGAGCGATGTCTATGAGCTCAATAGTTCTTTCGTTCAAAAGCAGTAGTTTTTAGTTAAAATAATCAACGATAATTGTTAGATTTGCATTTCTCAAATTTAGTAAAAAATTTGTTCAGGTTGCCCTATTACTTATAAACAAAATTATGTCAATAATTACTTTAACCACCGATTACGGACTTAAAGACCACTTTGTTGGTGCTTTGAAAGGTAAGATTTTGACTGAATTTCCAGCGGCGACTATTATTGATATTTCACATGATATCGACCACTTTAATGCCGTAGAAGCCAGTTATATTTTGGGTGCGGCTTATTTAAGTTTTCCTAAAGGAACCGTGCATTTGATTGGAGTTGATTCAGAATTAAACACAGAAAATCAACATATCGCGATTGAGTGGAATGAACATTTTTTTGTTTGTGCCGATAACGGCATTTTAAGTATGTTGACACAAAAAGTTACGCCGCAAAAGATGGTTGCCATTAATATTCACGACC
>CALPKO020000093.1 GCA_943324165.2 Bdellovibrio sp. ZAP7
AATATATAAAAACAAAACAGATTTAATTTCCAATCACTGTTATCCTATTAAACTACTTAAAACAGGCATCCCTCATTTTTATCCTAACTTTTAAATTACACCCCTCTTTTCTGAGATTATTATGTCTTTTTTTTCAAATAAAATCGTATAGAAAAAACTAAATACTCTATAGTTTCTTAATAGTTAAACGGTTTTAAGTCAACAAAAAATACTTTTTTTATTTTTTACAAACCATTTATAAACAGCGCTTTACTACTTAAAAAAGCAACAACTTCTTTTCATCTTGCAAGATGAAAAGAAGTTGGGTTGCTTTAATTAGTCATTGGCTCTACTGTTATCGATTTTTGTCCCAAGAAAATTAAAATAGACTTGTAAAATTGCATGCTAGTGAAAATAAAGGCAAGATCTACGAAGCCGTTAGAGTAGAAAAAAAACAATAAAACAAAATGAAAAAAATTATTTTTTTATTATTTTTGGTTACCATTCAGGCGAATAGCCAAACAAATTTTACAGGAGCGTTTGCTGTTGCAAATTGGACATTTTCGAACACAAATGCTAATGGATTTGTAGATATTAGTAATGCACCAACTAGCATTTCACTAACTGGTGGAAATAATGGAAGTGGCGCAGGAAATACCGATTTTAAAATTGCTTGTCCTATCGCTGGGACAATTAGTTTTAACTGGTCTTATCATACTAATGATCAGGATGGTGCCAACTATGATAATCCAAATATAACCATAGATGTAAATGGCATAAAAACGTTTTTTAATGGCTATTCTCCTGGTGGTGATGTAGATCAATCTGGCACAATGACGGTAAATGTAAATGCAAGCGAAGTGTTTGGTTTTAATGTTTTCACTTCAGATAATTTTGGAGGTTCAGCAACAGTCACAATTACGAACTTTAATTTCGTTGGGGGTACTGCTGTCCCAACATCTAAAATTAGAGCTAGTCAGTGTGGTAGTGCATTAGCCGCAATGAATACTCAAATTGCAGCGGATTTTATTCCTACAGCTCAAATGTATCGTTTTGAAGTTTCCAATGAAGCAAATGTTAGAACTTTTGAAACAACAAAACGCAACTTCGATTTAACCAAAATTGTTGGTAGCGCTTACGGAACAACTTATGCTATTAAAGTTGCTGTTAAAATAGGTGGAAATTGGGGTGCTTATGGAACGTCTTGTAATGTTACAACACCAACAATTGTTTCTTCTTCTAGCGTACCTTTAACTAAACTAAGAGCAAGTCAATGTGGATCTACTTTGGCTGGTATTGGCTCTCCAATCCATTCTGAGTTAGTTTACGCGGCAGAAGCATACCGTTTTGAACTTACAAATGGTACAACAGTAACTGAAGTTGAATCTCCAATCTATTATTTCTTCTTGACCAATACAGCTATTGGAACTTACGGAACAACTTTTTCTGTTAAAACAAAAGCTAAAATAGATGGCGTTTGGGGTAATTATGGAGCGTCTTGTTCTATTTCAACCCCAGCTTTATCAGCAAATACTGTACCTACCACCCAAATTAGACCTTCTTTTTGTAGCACTACTTTAGCAACAATGGCAACTAAAATTCCGGCTTCAACGGTTTATAATGCAGAAGGATACCGTTTTGAGATAACATCAAATGGTACTACAGTAGAATATAACTCTCCTTCGTATAACTTTAAATTGTCACAAACAGGAATTACAGTTGCATCAGGAACAGCTTATTCAATCAGAGTGGCTGCGAAAGTGAATGGCGTTTATGGCGAGTATGGTGCTTCTTGTGATGTAACAACACCAAGTACTGCTGGTTTTGCAAGAACTATTATTGCAAGCACAGCTTTCAATATTGCGGCTTATCCAAATCCATCATACAGCGATTTCAAACTTCAAGTAAATGGAGCAACTGATGAAGCTGTTTCAATCCTAGTATTCGACATGACAGGAAGACAAATTGAAAACAAAGTTTTTGCAGCCAATGCCATCGAAAACATCGCTTTTGGTCAAAACTATTCAACTGGAGTTTACAATGTAATTGTTTCACAAGGATTGAATACAAAAACAGTTCGTTTGGTGAAAAACTAGAGCCCCCGGAGCCCCGAAGGGGGAAGGGTTGGATGTTGGTTGGTGATTGAGTGATGGGTGTTGCTTATTGGTTATTGGTTATCCACAATTGCCAATTCCTAATTCGTAATTCCCAATTCCTAATTCGTAATTCCTAAATCGTAATTCCTAAATCGTAATTCCTAAATCGTAATTCCTACATCGTAATTCACAATTCCCAACTCACCATTCAAAAAAAATCCCTTCTATTCTTAAATGAGTTGAAGGGATTTTTGGTTTTGATAGAAATTGAAGATTTTTTTTGATAAAAATAATTATAATTTTATTTTCAAGCCACCGTTAACAACAAATCCGTCAACAGGAGCATAAATATCCCTGAAAGTTGGGTTTGTAATAGAACCTGTGTATATTGTATCAAACCTTGTTTGCCTTGTGTTTAGAAAATTTTCGAAGTTAATAAAAATTGAAAATCGTTCCCATAATTTTTCAATCATTAACCCACAAATCCAATATTCTCTTCCAGTTGCTCCGTCATTTAGTTTTTGCGGACTAAAATAATAAGCTTCCAAACCAATTTTTAGTTGCTCTTCAATTTCATACATTAAAACATTATTCAATCTATGCTTTGCAACCAAGGGAAATACTGTTTTTTTTCCGTTATAGTGCTGTTTGACATCTGCGAGCGTGAAGCCACTAAAAAGTTTAAAATCTCCGTAAGTCAATTTTATATTTGTTTCAATCCCTTTGGTGTCAATAAATCCTTGCGGCTGTTGAAATTCATTTGAGCCTGTCATTGTCGAAATTAGCACCAAAGGATTTTTTACTTGGGTATAAAACAGCAAAGCATTGATGCTAAATAACATTTCGTCAGTTAATCGTGTTTTATAATTTACATCAAAATTTCCGCCAATAGACTGTTCAGCTTTTGTTTTTGAAACATCAATTGGCAATACATTTCTAAACTGTATTCGCTCTGCATCTTCTGTAAAAACAGTTGGTGTCTTATAGCCCAAGCCACCGCTAAGTCGCATCGCAATTTTTGTATTAACTTTGAACAGTCCCGCAATTCTTGGCAATGCAAAAAAACCATATTCATTTTGATAGTCGCCACGTAAACCAGTTTCAAGTGTAAATTTTTCAGTTGCATTCCATGTATTTTGCACAAAACCTCCAAAAGTTATATGATTGTAGTCAATGGCTTTTGCTGCTGAGGGTTTGTTTTGATTGAATTTATCGGTCCAAAGATTTAAGCCAACTATCCATTCTGTTTTTTCTTTTTTATGATTGTATGATGCTTCACTGAATGAAGAGAATTGAACGCCTGAAAATTGATAATCTGGAATTTTAATGGCTCTGTCATAGTAACTAAAGCTATTCTTAAAAGCTATTTTTGACTTGTCATTTATAGTGTGGTCGAATCCGATTTGAGTGCTTAAACGATTAGTTTTATTTTTTTCAAAATAGGTATGCATGTTATCGCCTTTGTTTTCAACAACTTTTATATCACCACCAATTCTGTCTTCAAAGGTGCTGTTTACCCCAAAATTAAGCGTGGTTTTATCGTTTAGATAAACATACAATTTAGGATTAAACGTATATCTTGTATATTTTGGAATTGCTGTAAAGCCAATTTTTGCAGGATCATATGCTGTTCCTTTATTATAAGAAGCAAAAATGGTTGTTCCTATTTTAGTGAATTTTTGAGCATAAAATCCGCTTGCGTCTACACCTAGCGCTGAAGTGCCATTGAGCATAAAATTTAATTCTCTTTTTTCATTAGGTTTTTTTGAAATAAGATTTACTAAACCAGCAATTGCGCCACCACCATATAATGTTGATGAAGCACCTTTAATAACTTCTACTTGTTTTAAATCGAGAGGGACAATTTGTAATAAACTTAAACCGCCTGAAAAACCTGCGTACAAAGGCAATCCATCCCGCAAAATCTGTGTATATTTTCCGTCTAACCCTTGAATGCGAATACTTGAATTGTAAGATGTAGCTGATGTTTGCTGCGTTTGTATTCCTGTGCTCTCGCTCAACATCATTCGAATTTCACCGGGTTTCATATTTCCTTTTTCCTCCAATTCTTCTCCCGATATGGCTTCGATTCTGGTCGGAATGTTATCAATTGTTCTGCTGGAACGGGTAGAAGAAATTTCTACTTCTTGAAGTTCTTCGCCGTCCTCTGCAACTAGCAAAATTTCAATTGCTTGAGTTTCGGTTAAAGGGAAATTAAAAATAACCGTTTTTTCTTGATAGCCGTTGGAACTAAAAGTAATAATTTGTTTTCCATCGGGAATATTTTTGAGTTCAACAAATCCATTTTCGTCCGAAATTATGCGGTCTTGCGTGTCTTTTAAAAATACTTCAATACCAATAAGGGGTTCATTATTTTTCTCGTCTTTAATAGTAGCTTTAAAAATATTTTGACCAAAAATGCTAGTAGAACAGAAGATTAACAGTAGTAAGTAAATAGTATTTTTCATTGCATTTGTTAGTTTGTCAAAGTAAGAAAACTTATTCTTAAGTTTTGCAATATTTCAATATTATCTGAAAGCTTTATTGTTTAAGTAAAAATTTTTTCAAATATACTTAAAAACCAACCGCTCTTTGAGTGTTTTTATATCTTTTTTTAATGATTGGATGCAAAAAAATTATTGTGATAGGTGAATGATGAGTTTTCAGTTTTCAGTCGCAACTTGAAACTTGAAACCCAAAATGCGATAACCCGCAATCCACATCCGACAAACATCTTTTTTAATCTTTTAACATATCTTTAGGACATTTCAAAAGTAAAAAATAGATAATTTTACAGTTTCAAATTTACTGAACCTAGTTTAATGCTTGAGGAAATATTCTTTTTAATTACCGCCTTATTAGGTTTTGTTACAATATTGTTGATTGGATTTCGATTTAATTTGAAATTGAAGGACAATTTGTATTTTATTTTGGCCTTGCTTTTAAACTCTTGTCGATTTCTTGGGCATGGTTTACCTGAAATTTTTCCGTCTATTCATTTTCAAAAACCACTGGATTTTCTTTTTTTCATGTATTTTTGGCCGCTGATGTATCTTTACTTTGGTAGATTACGAGACAATCATGTTCATCAAATAAGAAAAGAAATTTTCAATCTTCTTATTCCCTCTGTGATTGCACTCTTTTATTTGACATTCAATTCCTCCAACAAAGACGGGGTTTTACTTGTGCATAAAATAGCGTTCTTAATCACCATGATTTTCAATGCTATATATGCTATTGCTTCTTACAGATTATTAAGCCGCGTTATTTGGCAACGCAACAGTGAAATAAAAGCTATAGAGCAGCAAAACATAGTAATTAAAAAATGGACTAAAGTGTTATTTATTACATTTACAATATTACTTGTTCATTTTTATATTAATTTGGCATTGAACAAAAGCGGTAAATGGTATATCAATGAAAATCATTTTTTATGGGTCGCTGCTCTAATTTGGATCATACTTTATAGTGTGATACTTATTTCGCCAGAGTTTTTATATGGCTATGATATTTTTCAAAATAAGTTCAATAAATTTAAAAAGAACACCGTTGTTTTTGAATCTATTTGGATTACAAAAAGCACGCGGGAAATCAACGTGCAAGATGCTGCTTTAAAAGAAAAAATTAAGGGCAGCATTGCAAATTACTTCGAACAAATTGAAAAAGTTGCGATGAACAGCGACTTGTTTTTAAATGAAAATTTTAACATGAACGATTTAGCCAAACAACTTGACTGTCCCACAAGTCATAACATGTATCTTTTTAAATTTCATTCCGCTATTAGTTTTTCTGATTTTAAAAAAATAATACGCATTCATAAAGCAATATTATTAATAGAGGAGGGGTTTTTAAAAACCAATACTTTTGAATCATTGGCAGCGCAAACAGGGTTTGCCTCTTATAGTACTTTCTTTAAGAGCTTCAAATCGATAGTAGGCGTTTCTCCTCAAGACCACATAAGCAACTAGATAAGAATGGGCTGCTAGTATAATAGTCAACCAAATTGGATCATGAGATAGGCTTTATGCAATTGGCGATAGGCAATAAGCTTTAAGCAAGTTTCAGTTTTCAGACTCAGACTCAGACTCAGTCTCAACCTCAAACTTCTAAATTCTAACTTCCTTCTGCCA
>CALPKO020000094.1 GCA_943324165.2 Bdellovibrio sp. ZAP7
AATCGTACTTTAAAAAATAATTGGCGCTTATCTTCTGAACAATCAAAAGGTGCAAATAGCAACGAAGATGTATCGAATAATGAGGAAGTTGTTAACGAGGAAAAAGAAGTAGATAAATCTGATAATCCAAAATATAACTCAGATTTTTACATCAAACAATTGCCAACAGATCAAAAAGAAATTGACAGTTTGGCAAAAGAACGGAATTT
Organism: Bdellovibrio sp. ZAP7; assembly: GCA_943324165.2. GTDB lineage: Bacteria > Bacteroidota > Bacteroidia > Flavobacteriales > Flavobacteriaceae > Flavobacterium. The sequence goes on from CALPKO020000094.1 coordinate 210, forward strand.
CGCTTACTATCAATTGGGCATCATTTATAAAGAAAAATTCAAAGAATACAAATTGGCTTCCGACAAGTTAGAAGCGCTTTTAAAAGAAAATCCCGAAGAAAGGTTGGTGCTTCCAGCAATGTATAATTTATATAAAATTTACGAAATTACTAACAAAGACAACGCACAAGCAATGAAAGATAAAATCATTGCGGAATATCCAAATTCTCGCTATGCACAAATTTTGAGCAATCCAGCTGCGGAAGAAGATGCAGCAGCAGGTTCACCTCAAAAAACTTATGACAAGCTTTATGAATTATATACAAATCGCGCTTATTTTAAAGTTTTAAACCAGAGTACAACTGCTATCGACCAATTTACGGGTGAAGAAATCGTTCCTAAGTTAGAGCTTTTGAAAGCGACCACAATAGGAAAATTGAAAGGTTTAGCAGAATATAAATCGGCTTTGAATTTCGTGGCTTTGAATTATCCAAATGTAGAAGAAGGAAAAGCTGCCGAGTCGATAATTGCGACAAACATTCCGATTTTAGAAAAAATGAATTTCTATAATAAAAAACCATCAAGTTGGAAAATTATCTATCCATACGCTACTTCTGACAGCTTGAAAATGGTAGGGATGGTAAGTAAAATTAAAAAGTTTACGGCAGAAAGAACATCACAAAAATTGAAATTTTCGCAAGATGTTTATAACATGACTGGCAGTTTTGTTGTTATTCACGGCATGATATCAGAAGAAAACGCAAAAGATATTGCTTCAATTTTAAAAGACTATAAGGACTACAAAATTGAGGAAAATGCTATAGTTATTTCGAATGAAAATTACAAAATTGTTCAAATTAAGAAAAATCTAACTGAATATTTAACAACCCCAAAATCAGAGCCAATCGCAGAGCCAATTGATGTTCCAACAGTTGAAAAACCTGCAGAAAATCGTTCCAACGAAAGAACTAATACTAAAAACAAAGTCGATCCTCGAACACAAAACCCAGCACTTAATAAGCCGAGAGACAATCAACTTAGAATTGAGGATTCCGACGATCCATCACCTAGTCCTGAGAACGAAAAAACAAAATCGTTAATGCCTCCCCAAATGCCTAAAAGACCATAAAATGTTCGACAAAAAACCAAAATCTTACACCGACCTTTTAGGAAAAACCAATCGAATTGTTGAAGGAACAACAATTGTTGGCGATATAATATCGCAAGCAGATTTTAGATTAGATGGCGAATTAAAAGGTGATTTTTCATCAAAAGGTAAAATCGTTATTGGTCCAACTAGTAAAGTGAAAGGAAATATAATTTGCAAAAATGCTGACATTGAGGGTTGTTTTGAAGGAAAAATTCAAGTGTTAGAAATATTGAATATAAAAGCAAAAGCAATTATTCGTGGGGAAGTTATTTGTTCAAAATTATCTGTTGAACCTGGAGCAGAATTTAGTGCCACTTGTGTGATGAAATCGACTACTAAATACACATCTGTAAATGAACGACCAAAAACCGAAGAACCACAACAATAAATGGTTGGCGCTAATCAATATTCCCATACAAATGGGCGTAATCATTTTTGCATTTACTTATTTCGGAAATTGGTTGGATGAAAACCACTCCAATGCTTCTTTTTTCTACAAAAAAATAATGGTAATGATTGGCGTTGCCATTTCATTTTACAACCTTAATCGTCAACTCAAAGCAATCAATAAATCAGAATGAACTTAAAAATACACAAACCAATTATAAACCTTTTTTTAGTTTCAATCGTATTTTATCTGATTCACAAAACGGTTTTTTATATGTTCTCAGCTGAATTAAATACGGCTGATTTTGTTTATAGTTTAGAAACTTTGTATACTATCTTTTTATTCTTTTCGGCAATAATAGTTTTTGTTCTTTTAAAAATAAAACAAAAAAACATCAACAATGTTGGCATGGTTTTTTTGGTCATGACGAGTATTAAAATGGTGATTTGTTATTTCCTGTTATATCCAATTGCATCAAAATCTTTAGTCAGAATATCAATAGAGAAAACGAATTTTTTTGTGATGTTTATTCTATTTTTAGCAATAGAAACCATTGTTACGATTCGAGTTTTAAACAATAAACAATAAAACCTCGAAAATTGAAGTTTTCTTGTCAAAAAAAATCTTTATTGTCTTTGGAATATTAATTTAAAATGTACCTTTGCACCAAATTTCAGAAAGTAAAATTTAAGATAATTTATAGAATATGGTGTCTTCAAATAAAGTAACTCAATTTGTTATCGCGCTTTTTTTTGCAACGCTTCCTTTTTTGGGTTTTGCAAACGAAACTAATGCTACCGAAGCACACAAAGAACCAAACGATATAAAATCGAAAATCGAAGCGTTCAAAGCACACCACGTTTTGGATTCTCACGAATTTTCTATCACAGAAGACGAAGCTACTGGAACACATTATGGTTTTCCCCTACCTATTATATTGTGGGACAATGGCGTTCACGTTTTTTCTTCTTCAAAATTTGAACATGGTCACGCTGTAGCTGAATCTAATGGAAATTTTTACAGATTAGGGCACGACGAAAAAATCTACAAAGTAGAAAGCGCAACTGCTGAATTATCTGGTGATGAGCACCACCCTACAAATGAAAAACCATTGGATTTTTCAATAACAAAAAGTGTCTTATCTATCATGATAGTTGCTTTTTTGATGTTCGTTATCTTTACAGGTTTGGCAAAATCTTTTGCTAGAAATGGTGGTATTTCTTCTGGTTTTGGAAGATTTTTTGAGCCAATTGTTTTGTATGTTCGCGATGAAATAGCTATCCCAAACATTGGCGAAAAGCACTACAAAAGATACATGAGCTTTTTACTAACGGTGTTTTTCTTTGTTTGGTTTTTAAATATTTTTGGATTAACACCACTAGGAATTAACGTAACTGGAAATATTGCCGTTACTGCAGGTTTAGGTGTTTTAACCTTTTTAATAACAACGTTTACCGCGAACAGAAACTATTGGGGACACATTTTCTGGATGCCGGGCGTGCCAACACCAATGAAAATAATACTGGCTCCAATCGAACTTTTGGGGATTTTTATCAAACCATTTGCCTTGATGATCCGTTTGTATGCCAACATGATTGCTGGTCACATCGTTGTAATGAGCTTATTGGCGTTGATATTCATATACAAAAGCATCGGAATGGGAGCGTTATCATTTACGTTAACGTTTATTATTTCAGTTATTGAAATTTTGGTTGCAGCATTGCAAGCATATATATTTACGATGTTAGCCGCTTTATATTTTGGTGCGGCTGTAGAAGAGCACCACCATGAAGAAGCACATTAGATTTTTGATTTTTGATTGCTGATTTCAGATGATAGGTTTTTAAATCTGAAATCAAAAATCGTTAATCTTAAATCTTAAATCAAATTGAGTTTTAATTTTTAATACATATTTTTATGGAAATTCCTAGAATCGTTGGAGCAGGATTAGTAGTTATCGGAGCAGGTATTGGTATTGGTAGAATTGGCGGTTCAGCAATGGACGCTATTGCTCGTCAGCCAGAAGCTACTGGAAAAATCCAAACAGCTATGCTTATTGCAGCTGCGCTTATTGAAGGTATTGGTTTTGCTGCAATTTTTGCATCATAAATCAAAAGAAAAACAAAAGTTGTAACGGTTGGTTGCAACTTTTGTTTAATTTAAATTTTACATTACACACTATATTATACAATTTTAAATTATGGAAAAGTTAGTCAATGATTTTTCGTTTGGATTGTTTTTTTGGCAATCATTAATTTTTATAGGATTAATTCTTCTGTTGAAAAAATTCGCTTGGAAACCAATTCTTGATGCGGTTAACGAAAGAGAAGAAGGGATTAAAAACGCATTACTTTCTGCAGAAAATGCTAGAAACGAAATGAAAAATTTACAATCAGACAACCAACGTATTTTGCAAGAAGCAAGAATGGAACGTGACGCTATGTTAAAAGACGCTAGCGAAATGAAACAAAAAATGATTGCTGATTCAAAAACAGAAGCGCAAGCAGTTGGTTTAAAAATGATTGAACAAGCAAAAACTGCTATCGAAGCCGAGAAAAATGCAGCTATGGCTGAATTAAAAGCACAAGTTTCTAATTTATCAATTGAAATTGCTGAAAAAATATTAAAAGACGAACTTTCAAACAAGGAAACGCAAGTGAAATTAGTTGAAAAAATGTTGGGCGACGCTAAATTAAATTAATTATGGCAAGTACAAGAGCAGCGATTCGTTATGCAAAAGCAATTTTAGAAATTGCTGGTTCCAAAAGTGCTGAAAAAGCAGTTAGCAACGACATGTTTTCGATTGCAACAACATTGCAAAACAATCAAGAATTAAGCACTTTTATTCAAAACCCAACCATCAAAGTTGAGGTGAAAGAAAGTGCACTATTAGAAGTTTTTGCTGGCGTTAACCAAGTTACTAAAAGTTTATTTCGTTTGCTTTTTGAAAATAAGCGCTTTGAGATTTTAGAGGCTGTTGCCATAGAATATAACAAAGCTTTTGACGAAATGAACGGTGTTGAAACTGCAAAAGTGATTACTGCAATTGCAATGACTCCAGCATTAGAAGCAAAAGTGTTGGCGAAAATAGCAACATTTTCAGATAAAAAAATTACCATCGAAAACACAATAGATGAATCCATTATTGGTGGTTTTATTTTAAGAATAGGCGATAAGCAATACAACGCTTCTGTTGCCAACAGATTACAAGTTTTAAAAAGAGAATTAAGTAACTAGTTATTTATAAATAATTATGGCGGAAATTAAACCTGCTGAAATTTCAGCAATATTAAAAAAGCAAGTAGAAAGTTTTGAGTCTGGTGCTACTTTAGAAGAAGTTGGAACAGTACTTCAAGTTGGAGATGGAATTGCTCGTATTTATGGGCTTTCTAACGTTCAATACGGCGAGCTTGTAGAATTCGACAACGGATTAGAAGCAATCGTTTTGAACCTTGAAGAAGACAATGTTGGGGTGGTACTTTTAGGACCTTCAACAGGAATCAAAGAAGGATCAACTGCAAAAAGAACACAAAGAATTGCTTCGCTAAAAGTAGGTGAAGAAATGGTAGGTCGTGTGGTGAACACACTTGGTTTTCCTATTGATGGAAAAGGGCCAATTGGAGGAACACTTTACGAAATGCCTTTGGAAAGAAAAGCACCTGGTGTTATCTTCCGTCAACCAGTAACTGAACCATTACAAACGGGTGTAAAAGCAGTTGATGCTATGATTCCTGTAGGTCGTGGACAACGTGAATTGGTAATTGGTGACCGTCAAACTGGTAAATCTACTGTATGTTTGGACACCATCTTAAATCAAAAAGAATTTTACGATGCAGGAAAACCTGTATTCTGTATTTATGTTGCTATTGGGCAAAAAGCTTCAACGGTAGCAGGAATTGCAAAAATGTTGGAAGAAAAAGGAGCAATGGCTTATACAATTATTGTAGCTGCTAACGCATCTGATCCAGCACCGATGCAAGTATATGCGCCTTTAGCAGGAGCAGCAATTGGAGAATATTTTAGAGATTCAGGTCGTCCAGCTTTAATTGTTTATGATGATTTGTCAAAACAAGCGGTAGCTTATCGTGAGGTTTCTCTTTTATTAAGAAGACCTCCAGGAAGAGAAGCTTATCCAGGAGACGTATTTTACTTACACTCTCGTTTATTGGAAAGAGCATGTAAAGTCATTGCAAACGATGAAATTGCAAGCAAAATGAACGATTTGCCAGATTCTTTAAAAGGAATTGTAAAAGGCGGAGGTTCTTTAACTGCTTTGCCAATTATCGAAACTCAAGCGGGTGACGTTTCTGCATACATTCCAACCAACGTAATTTCGATTACTGATGGACAAATATTCCTTGATGGAGATTTGTTTAATTCAGGAGTTCGACCAGCTATTAACGTAGGTATTTCAGTATCTCGTGTGGGTGGAAATG
>CALPKO020000095.1 GCA_943324165.2 Bdellovibrio sp. ZAP7
CGAACCGCCAAGCCCAACCGTTAATGAGCTAGTTACAATTTGTGCATACATTTGTTTTTTTGGAATGATGCTTGCTTTTTTCGCAACCGCATACAAAATTTGTGAAGTTCCTTTTTCAATGCTTCCGCCAAGTACTTTTTTCACAACGAAAACAGTCAATAAAATGCCTATTATTGGAAAAATACTGTTGATGAAACTCAATTTCAAAATCCCGTTAATGTACGTTGCAAATTCAAAAACTTTATGGGCAAAGGTTTTTAAAACAATCACTGCAAACGCTGAAGAAATCCCAACTAAAACACTCGATAAAAAGATAAACTGTTTGCTCGTCAACCTATTTTGTGACCAAACCAATAAGTTTTCAAATTTATTTATAATTTTTTTGAACATAGTGTCAAATCAGCTACTTAAGAGTATAATTATAGTATTGTAAATCAATATTTTAAGTATACACAAAATTTTGAAACAAAGTTATCAAAATTAAATACAAAATCAGTTATGTTTTGTTGAAATCAAATTTAAAACTAAAATATTAATTTATATACCAATATTTTTACTTAACATATCATCTAAAAAGCAATATTGTTTTTTAATTTCCATAAAATCTCACTAATTTAGCCAATGAAAAATACAGCAATTGAATCAAACTATCAAAATTATTGAATGTCCGCGCGATGCTATGCAAGGCATCAAACCTTTTATTCCAACAGACCGAAAAGTGGCTTATATTCAGTCTCTTTTGCGTGTAGGGTTTGATAGTATCGATGTTGGTAGTTTTGTTTCTCCAAAAGCTATTCCGCAAATGCAGGACACCAAAATGGTTTTACAACAATTAGATTTGACTGCGACTAAAAGCAAATTGTTGGCCATTATTGCCAATACTCAAGGTGCAATTTTAGCTGCTGAACACAGGGAAATACAATATTTAGGGTTTCCATTTTCGATTTCGGAGAATTTTCAAATGCGCAACACTCATAAAACAATTGCAGAATCGATTGTAACCTTGCAGGAAATCCTTGAAATTGCCTATAAATCAAATAAAGAGGTGGTTGCTTATCTTTCAATGGGATTTGGAAATCCTTATGGTGACCCGTGGAATGTTGAAATTGTTAGTGAATGGACAGAAAAATTATCGAAATTGGGCGTGAAAATTTTGTCACTTTCTGATACTGTGGGCAGTTCAACACCAGAAATAATCAGTTATTTGTTTTCTAATCTAATTCCAAAATATCCCCAAATTGAATTTGGAGCCCATTTGCATACCACTCCAGACAAATGGTTTGAAAAAGTAGATGCTGCATATCAAAACGGTTGCCGGCGATTTGATGGAGCGATTCAAGGATTTGGCGGATGCCCAATGGCAACTGATAATTTAACAGGAAATATGCCAACCGAAAAGCTATTATCTTATTTTACTTCCAAGAAAGAAAACACCAACGCCAGCCCAATGAGTTTTGAAAGTGCTTATAATGAAGCTACTAAATTATTCAGGGAATTTCATTAATATGATTTTGATTTAAAAAATCAATTAATGCTTGGGTTGCCTTTCCTCTGTGGCTAATTTTGTTTTTTAATTCTAAATCCAATTCGGCAAAGGTTTTATTGTAGTGCTCGGGTTTAAAAATCGGATCATAACCAAAACCCAAATCCCCTCTTTGTTCAGTGGTAATTTCGCCTTTTGCAATGCCAGTAAAAAGGTGCTGTTTTCCACGAACATTCAAAGCGATTACGGTTTTAAATTGTGCTGATCTATTGCTTTTGGCTTTCAAATTGTCCAACAATTTATTCATGTTGTCGTTGGCATTTTTATGTTCTCCTGCATATCTTGCTGAAAATACTCCGGGATCGCCATTCAAAACTTCCACTTCTAAACCTGTATCATCTGCAAAACAATCAAAGCCATATTTTTGTGTAACGTAATTGGCTTTCAAAATAGCATTTCCTTCAATGGTTAAAGCGGTTTCTTGTATTTCTTCAAAACAGCCAATGCTCTCTAAACTAATGATTTTAATGTTTTTCGGAAGCATACTTTGAATTTCAAAAATTTTGTTGGGATTGTTTGTTGCAAATACGATTTTCATACATTGATGGAATTACGTTTGTTTTTGTAAGTTTTAATAACAATTCCGTAACTTTCTTGATTTAACAATTGGTTAGTTTTGTTCGTTCAAAGCAATTAAAATTATAAAAAATGAAAAACTTTACTACTAAAAAATATTCAAGAGATAATTTCCATCGTTTTCACTCGAACAGAAACATCATTTCGATTGCTATTTTGTTTATTTATTTAGTATTTACTTATTTTTATTTGTCCAATTTTAAAATAAACTAAATCTAAAATTATTCGTTTTGTACAAATGGCTTAGCTTCGAATATTAACTGAATCTTAATCGCACAAAAACATGTTTAATGCCTTTTTTATCTGAATCTCTTTCGTCGATTTCTAAAATATCCGACATCGATTTAAGCATTGGCGTTAGTTTTGAAAACCCATAATTTCGTGGGTCAAATTCGGGTTTTTTCTTCACAATCAAATTGCCTACATCTCCCAAAAATGCCCAACCATCTTCGTCGCCTATAGCTTCTAAAGTGGCTTCAATCAATTCGATCGTTTGACTATCAATTTTTATAGCAACTTCTTTTTCTATTGGTTTTTTGTTGCCAATATTTGTTGAAGGTTTAGGTGTTTTTTTAGCAATTGCACCATCTAAAACTTCAATATAAATAAACCTGTCACAAGCAACAATAAAAGAATTAGGTGTTTTTTTCTCGCCAATTCCAATTACTTTCATGCCGGATTCTCTCAGTCGAATGGCTAAACGTGTAAAATCGGAATCGCTCGATACGATACAAAAACCATCTACTTTTTCTGAATACAAAAGATCCATGGCATCAATAATCATGGCGGAATCAGATGAATTTTTCCCCACCGTGTAGCTATATTGTTGAATAGGAGTAATGGCGTGCTCCAACAAAACGGACTTCCAGCCGTTGGCATTTGGCTTGGTCCAATCGGCATAAATTCTCTTAGTAGTTGGTGTGCCAAATTTTGCAATTTCTTCCATCATTCCTTTTACATTGCTGTATGGTACGTTGTCGGCATCTATCAAAACCGCTAATTTAAGTTCTTTGCTTGTGGACATAATTTTAATAATTTAATATAATTTTAAATTGATTTAGCATTTTTTATAGAATGGTAAAAGCAATTCTAAACCATTTCAAAAGTACAAAACTAAATTGATAAACTCCCTGCTAATTTTTTGATAGGAGTACGGATGAATATTTGATGGCGTAATTGCTTTAGAAAAAGCTTTTAACCATTTCATATTATTTGAAGAAAAAGAATTGGTGGACTGAAAAATTAATTGACTAAAACAATTATATTTGTTAACTATAAATGATTATCCCACGATAAAATCACCTTTTCAAAATGATGTTCGTGAAGTTGAATTTAAAAATGCTCAAAGGAAAAGTGATTTAAGGTTATAATATTCAACAATAGCATGAACAAAGTACAATCATATTCTCTTTTTACCGATTTTGATATCCATCTATTTAAAGCAGGAAAACACTTTCGGTTGTATGAAAAATTAGGAGCGCATCTGATCGAAGTCGATGGCATTCAAGGCGTTTATTTTGCGGTTTGGGCGCCGACGGCACATTCGGTTTCTGTAGTTGGCGATTTTAATTATTGGACGCAAGGCGAACACCCATTGCAAGTGCGTTGGGATGCTTCGGGTATTTGGGAGGGTTTTATTCCGTATGTACAAAAAGGCACTAGCTATAAATATAAAATCCAATCGAATAACGGCGGAATTATTACCGAAAAAGCAGATCCATTTGCGCTTTATTGTGAACATCCTCCTCACACGGCATCTGTTGTTTGGGATTTAGATTATAAATGGAATGACAAAAAATGGATGGACAACCGGCCGGATAAAAATGCCCTCGACAAACCCTATTCTGTTTACGAAGTGCATTTGGGTTCTTGGAAACGCAATGCAGAAGGTAAGTTTTTAACGTATCTTGAATTGGCTGACGATTTGGTCAATTATGTAAAAGCAACTGGTTTTACGCACGTTGAGTTGATGCCCATAATGGAATATCCTTACGACCCTTCTTGGGGTTATCAGTTGGTGGGTTATTTTGCGCCAACTTCTCGCTTTGGGAAACCACAAGATTTGATGTTTTTGATAGACCAATTTCACGCAGCTGGCATTGGTGTAATTCTCGATTGGGTGCCTTCTCATTTTCCAGAAGATGCGCATGGACTTGGTTTTTTTGATGGTTCACATCTTTTTGAACATCCTGATAGAAAGAAAGGTTACCATCCCGATTGGAAAAGTTTGGTTTTTAATTATGGTCGCAACGAAGTACGTTCGTTTTTGATAAGCAATGCCATTTTTTGGCTTCAAAACTACCATATCGACGGACTTCGCGTTGATGCAGTAGCTTCTATGTTGTACCTAGACTATTCTCGAAATGATGGCGAATGGGAACCTAATATTTATGGTGGTAGAGAAAATTTAGAGACCATTAGTTTCTTAAAAGATTTTAACGAAGTGGTTTATTCGGATTTTAATGGCGTGCAGACCATTGCAGAAGAGAGCACCAGTTTCCCTATGGTTTCTCGACCAACTTTTGATGGAGGACTTGGTTTTGGTATGAAATGGATGATGGGGTGGATGCACGATACACTCCAATATTTTCAGACAGACTCTGTTTACCGTAAATACCACCAAAATGATTTGACTTTTTCTGCCACTTATGCGTTTTCAGAAAATTTTATGTTGCCTTTTTCTCATGATGAAGTAGTTTATGGCAAAAAATCTATTTTAGGAAGAATGACGGGTGATGAATGGCAACGATTCGCTAATTTGCGTTTGCTTTATGGTTATATGTTTACGCATCCTGGTACAAAATTACTGTTTATGGGATGTGAATTCGGACAATCGTCTGAATGGAATTTTGAAGGCAGTTTAGATTGGAAATTGCTTGAATTGCGTTACCACGATGGCATCAAAAAAGTGGTTACCGATTTAAATGCTTTATACAAAAATCAACCTGCTTTGTTTGAAAAACAATTTAGTGCAGAAGGTTTTGAATGGATTGACTATACCGACCATCAAAACGCGGTGATGTCTTATATCCGAAAAGGAAATAACCCGGAAGAGCATTTGGTAGTCGTTTGTAATTTCACGCCTGTAGTGCAAGCAAATTACCGCGTTGGTATTCCTACAAAAAGGAAATTAACGCAAATTTTCAATACAGACGATACCATTTATGCCGGAAGCGGAGTTACCAATGCCAATTCAATCGTTATTGAAGATGAGCCATGGAATGGAAGACCTTTTTCTGCCGAAATCGTTCTGCCACCATTGAGTATTGTAGTTTTTAAAATAGAATAGCATATAGTTTTAGTTCAACGCGAACTTCGAAACTAATTATTTTCTGTTAAAGTTAATATTTAAAACAGGACGTAAAATTATTCTACCAAATATACTCATTATTGAAACTTCATTTTTAAGTCGAGTTCCCAAGCAATTCTTATCGCTTTTCATCAAGAATAGCGCAAAGGCTAGGAGACATTTACGCAGCTTTTCAAATCATTTTACCTTGCTGAAATTGGTTAACTTTTTGCCCAGCTAGTTTCTTTAGGTAAGCTTATGTTGCACGAAGTTTGGAGACATTCGCGCAGCATTTCAGAGGATGAACTCTTTGCTAAGCTGGGCAAATAATAAAGTTGTAAAAATTACTATTATAATGTTTTTCATTGATTAAATCTTGTGTTTTTCCAAGTTTCAGTGATAATGTCTGCCAACGTTTCCGCGCCAGACGCAGTCGCGGCTAAGGAACTGAGTCTTTTCTATTTTGGAAAAAACGAATATAGGAAAAAAAAGCGTCCCGAAACCGACTTCCAGCGATTGAGTTTGACGCGTGTTAGCAGTTGCACTTTATAATTTTTTGAATTGCTTGATTTTTTCATTTTGTATTAAATCCAAACTTCTTTTTTCCATTATTTTTTCTTTAATTTCTCTGATTGAATCTTTTTTTCTACTATAATCGTCGAAAATTCTAGCATATTTAGAGTTGAATAAGACTCTTACTTCAGCATTTAATTGAGTTTTTATGAGTGGTGGATTAATCTTTAAAGTGTC
>CALPKO020000096.1 GCA_943324165.2 Bdellovibrio sp. ZAP7
AATTTTGATAATTAAAAAAATGTTTTGTAGTCTGCAATTAATCACTAAATTTGCATTTGGTTTTAAAAATAGTAACTACTAAATAAAGTCCTTAAAACCATAGTATTATAATGAAGAAATTATTAGCAGTTTTATTTATATTTTTTGTTTTAAGTTCTTGTAGTGAGTATCAAAAAGCCCTAAAATCAGAGGAATTAGCTTTTAAATTGGAAATGGCTACAAAAATGTACGACAATCAAAAATACGAAAAAGCCATTCGCCTTTTTGAACAGATTGCGCCATCATACAGAGGGAAACCTCAAGCAGAAAAACTATTTTTCATATATGCTCAGTCGTTATTCAAGACTAAGCAATTTTATTCTGCGGGTTATCAGTTTGAAAGTTTTGCATCAAGCTATCCAAAAAGCGAAAAAATTGAAGAAGCATCTTATTTTGGGGCGGTTAGTTTTTCGAAGCTTTCGCCCGTCTATAGTTTAGATCAAGTAGATACTTATAAAGCTATCGATAAATTTCAAGCTTTTATCGACCAATTTCCAGAATCAAAGTTTTTACCAGAAGCGAATGTTGTAGTAAAAACATTGAGAGAAAAGTTAGAGAAAAAAGCTATGAAGTAGCAAAACAATACAATACAATTTCTGATTATAAGTCAGCAATAGTGGTTTTAGATAATTTTATTATTGATTATCCTGGAACACCATACAAAGAAAAAGCACTTTTTTGGAAATTTGATTCAACTTATCAATTGGCTATAAATAGTGTAACTTCTAAAATGAAAGAACGTTTGATTACCGCAAAATTGGCTTATGCTAATTTAATTAAATTTAATGAGAACTCAGAATTTAAACCAAAAGCTGACGAAATGTTGGCTCGAATAGAAACAGATTTAAAACAATTTTCAAATTAATAAAGTCATGGATTTAAAAAAGACGAATGCGCCAGTAAACACGATTACTTACAACAAAGCAGTAATTGAAGAGCCGACTGGTAATGTGTATGAAGCAATTACAATTATGGCGAAAAGAGCAAATCAAATTAATTCTGAAATTAAAAAAGAATTAACTGAAAAATTAGAAGAATTTGCTACTTACAATGATAGTTTAGAAGAAGTTTTTGAAAACAAAGAGCAAATAGAAGTTTCAAAATTCTACGAAAAGTTACCAAAACCTCATGCTTTGGCTGTTCAAGAATGGTTGGATGATAAAATCTATCACAAGTCTTCAAACTAATTTCAATTTAGATTTTCGATAAGTCTAAACTCTGAATTCTAAATTCTAAATTCTAAATTTGAAATGTCAGTTTTAAGCGGTAAAAAGATTGTGCTTGGCATATCTGGAGGAATTGCTGCTTATAAATCGGCAAGTTTAGTCAGACTATTTATAAAAGCAGGTGCTCAAGTTCAAGTAATTATGACACCTGCTTCCAAAGATTTTGTTACTCCTTTAACATTATCTACTTTATCTAAAAATCCAGTTCATTCTACTTTTTATGATGAAACTGATGTACCGAGCCATAATGGCGAACTGGCGAAGCAAAATGCCATGTGGAATAACCATGTTGAAATTGCATTATGGGCCGATTTGATTTTAATCGCTCCAGCAACTGCAAATACTTTATCTAAAATGGCGAATGGAAATTGCGATAATTTGCTTGTTGCTACTTATTTATCTTCAAAATGTCCGGTTTATTTCGCTCCAGCAATGGATTTAGATATGTATAAACACGAGTCAACTTTGTCGAATTTTTCTACTTTAAAATCTTTTGGAAACATAATTATTGCTGCAGAAAGTGGAGAATTGGCAAGTGGACTTTCTGGCGAGGGAAGAATGGCTGAACCAGAAAATATAGTTGCATTTATAGAAGCAGATTTAGAGAGAAAATTACCATTGAAAGGTAAAAATATTTTAATAACTGCTGGTCCAACATACGAAGCAATAGACCCGGTGCGTTTTATTGGAAATCATTCAAGTGGAAAAATGGGATTTGATATCGCTAAAAGAGCATCAGATTTGGGAGCAAATGTAATTTTGATAACTGGACCAACACATTGTAAGGCAGAAAATATTTCAATAAAAACGGTTTCGGTTGTTTCATCAGAGGAAATGTATGATGCTTGTCACCAATATTTTAATGACGTCGATGTCGCAATTTGTGCAGCGGCCGTTGCAGATTACAAACCGAAAAGTATCGCAATACAGAAAATTAAAAAAGTAGATGGAAATCTTTCTATAGTTTTAGAAAAAACCAAAGATATTTTAGCCTCTTTGGGTGAAATTAAAAAAAATCAATTTTTAATTGGTTTTGCACTTGAAACTGAAAATGAAATTGAAAATGCAAAGTTGAAAGTTCAGAAAAAAAACTTAGATTTGATTGTTCTAAATTCGTTGAATGATGAAGGTGCTGGATTTGGAAAACCGACCAACAAAATCACTTTTATTGATAAGGACTTTAAAATTGAGCCAATGGAATTGAAAACTAAAGAAGCTGTAGCTGTTGATATTTTAAATAAAGTAATAAATCATTATCATGCGTAAAATTTTTTTGTTTTTATTGTTTTTTTCTTCACAAGTCAATGCACAAGAACTGAATTGCACTGTTAAAGTAAATTCTGAAACTTTAGCAAATGCCAACTTAACAATTTTTAAAACACTTGAAAAATCGTTGACAGAATTTTTGAACAAAACCAAATGGACTACTTTAAATTTCAAGCAAAAAGAGAGAATTGATTGTTCGATGTTCATCAACGTTACTTCATTTTCTTCTGATCAATTTTCTGCCACGATACAAATTGAATCGTCAAGGCCAATTTTTAATTCTACTTATACATCTCCGGTTTTTAATTACAACGACAAAGATTTTTCTTTTAAATATGTAGAATATGAAGCTTTAATTTTTAATCCAAATAGTTTTGATTCTAATTTAATAGCCGTAGTTGCTTATTATGCCAATTTGATTATTGGTTTAGATGGTGATACATTTTCCTCTTTAGGAGGATCAGATGCTTACACTGCAGCACAGCAAATCGTTGCCACGGCGCAAGGTTCAGGCTATAGAGGTTGGAGTCAAAGTGATGGAAATCAAAACCGTTATTTTTTGGTAAACGATTTGGTTTCAAATAATTTCACACCACTTCGAGAAGCACTTTTTGATTATCATTCGAAAGGTTTAGATAAAATGAGCGGCGATTTAAAAACAAGTAAAGAGCAAATCAAGACTGCATTAATCGCATTAGAAAAAGTAAATGCAGTGCGTCCAAATAATATTGTTACCAGAATGTTTTTCGACGGAAAATCAGACGAAATCGTTGCTATTTTTTCGGGAGGACCAAAAATGGAAATTTCAGATTTGTTGGAAAAATTAGGTAAAATATCTCCTTTGAATGCAAGCAAATGGGCATCTATAAAATTATAATTTGATTTATAAATTTCAAAATCTATCAATCAGAAATGCTTACTTCTCTTTCCATAAAAAACTTTGCTTTAATAGAAAAATTATCAATAGATTTTTCAGATGGTTTTTCTACAATCACCGGAGAAACAGGTGCTGGAAAATCTATCTTGCTCGGAGCACTAGGGCTAGTGTTGGGAAAAAGAGCTGATTTAGCTTCCTTAAAACATAAAGAAGAAAAATGTATAATCGAGGCTAATTTTGATATTTCCAATTACGATTTACAATCTTTTTTTGTTGAAAATGATTTGGATTTTGAAAATCAAACCATCATTAGGCGTGAAATTTTACCTACAGGAAAATCGCGCGCTTTCGTAAACGACAGTCCTGTAAATCTTCAAGAATTGCAAGAATTAGGTAATTTTTTAATCGACATTCACTCGCAAAATCAAACGCAAGAACTTTCAGAAGAAAATAGTCAATTCAAAATTATTGATGCTATTGCGTACAATCAACAATTGATTTTAGATTTTGAAACTTTACTTAAATCTTACAAAAAAGATAAAAATCAATTGTTAAGTTTAACTAATCAGTTAAATGAGACTAACAAAGAACAAGATTATAATGCATTTTTGTTAGAGGAATTAATAATTGCAAAATTGATTGATGGCGAACAAGAAACTTTAGAAGTTGAGTTTGAACAACTCAATAACGTTGAATTTATCAAAGAAAATATAGATAAATCGATTGCTATTGCTGATGCAGAACAGTTTGGAGTGTTAGAAAATCTGAAAGAAGTTAAAATAGCATTGCAAAAAATTGCTGTTTTTTCACCAATTTACAGTTCGTTATTCGAAAGAATCAATAGTATTCAAATTGAATTAGACGATGTTGTTTCAGAATTGAATCAAAATGCAGAAAATTTAAGCAATGATCCTGAGCAATTGAATTTGATTAATGAAAAATTACAATTGATTTATAATTTGCAAAAAAAGCACCAGGTGCAAACTGTGAAAGAATTGATGAACATTCAATCCGAACTAGAAAATAAAGTATTAGCATCTGGAAATTTAGACATTCAAATTAGTAATTTAAACGAAAAATTGGTTCAATCGGAAATAGAATTGAACGCAAAAGCCTTGAGAATTTCAGAAAATAGGAGGGAAGCGATTCCAGTTTTAACTGAAAAGTTGCTTTTGATTTTAGAACAATTAGGCATGCCAAATGCAAGGTTCAATATTCAAATTTTGCCCGCAGATAATTTTCTCAATAACGGAAAAGATGAAATCGAATTTTTGTTTTCGGCTAATAAAGGTTCTGATTTTGGCTTGTTGAAAAAAGTAGCTTCAGGTGGCGAAATGTCAAGAATAATGTTGGCCACAAAAGCCATATTAGCGGAATATTCTAAACTTCCAACTATTATTTTTGACGAAATAGACACGGGTGTTTCTGGAGAAATTGCCAATAAAATGGCAGCGATCATGAAGAAAATGAGTCTAAAAATGCAAGTTTTTGCCATCACCCATTTGCCACAAATTGCCGCGAAAGGAAGTGAGCATTTTAAGGTTTTTAAATCAGTAGTAAATGATCAAACACAATCAGAATTAAAATTACTTACTTTTGAGGAAAGAATAAATGAAATTGCAGAAATGTTATCTGGAAGCAATATTTCAGAATCGGCAGTTGTTCACGCGAAAGCGCTTCTAAATTGATTTTTGATTGGAGATTAACGAATGATGATTTTAGATTTTTGAAACTTAAAACCTGAAACTTGAAACAAATAATAAAAATAAAAATAATACTATGATAATAGAACCAAGAATGAGAGGATTTATTTGTACGACAGCCCACCCAGATGGTTGCGCACAAAATGTTAAAAATCAAATTGAATATATTGAATCTAAAGGGCAAATCGATGGAGCAAAACGCGTTTTAGTCATCGGTGCTTCAACTGGATTTGGTTTGGCATCGCGCATTACTAGCGCTTTTGGTTCTGGTGCAGCCACTATTGGCGTATTTTTCGAAAAACCACCAATGGAAGGAAAAACGGCTTCGCCAGGTTGGTACAATTCTGCGGCTTTTGAAAAAGAAGCAGCAAAGAAAGGATTGTATGCAAAAAGTATCAATGGAGATGCTTTTTCAAATGAAATAAAACAACAAACCATCGATTTGATTAAAGCAGATTTAGGACAAATTGATTTGGTGATTTACAGTCTAGCATCGCCGGTGCGTTTGCATCCAACAACAGGCGTTTTACACCGTTCTGTTTTGAAGCCTATCGGACAAAGTTTTACCAACAATACAGTCGATTTTCATTCTGGAAAAGTTTCTTCTGTCACGATAGAACCTTGTAGTGGTGATGACATCGAAAACACCGTAATCGTTATGGGTGGCGAAGATTGGTCGATGTGGATGAATGCTTTAAAAGAAAATAATTTATTGGCAGAAGGCGCTACAACTGTCGCTTATTCCTATATCGGTTCGGCTTTAACAGAGGCAGTTTACAGAAATGGAACTATTGGTCGCGCCAAAGACGATTTAGAAAACACCGCTTTTTCAATTACAGAAAGTTTAAAAGACTTGAACGGAAAAGCCTATGTTTCGGTTAATAAAGCTTTGGTAACGCAAGCAAGTTCTGCCATTCCGGTGATTCCATTGTACATTGCATTTTTATATAAAATTCAGAAAGCGGAAGGGACGCACGAAGGTTGCATCGAGCAAATTGAAAGATTGTATGCC
>CALPKO020000097.1 GCA_943324165.2 Bdellovibrio sp. ZAP7
ATTAAGATTTTAGATAAATTAGTTTGGCACCTCGAAACCTATGATGTAACTTCTATTAGAGCGAGTACACCAATGTATTTTCTTTCAAAAGCAATTACCGATTTAGGAATAAAGGTGGTGCTTTCTGGTGAAGGAGCAGATGAAATTTTTGGTGGGTACTTGTATTTTAGAAATGCGCCTTCTACCATTGATTTTCAAAAAGAAACCATCGAGAGAGTGCAAAAATTATTCACTGCAGATTTACTTCGTGCAGACAAATCTACAATGGCACATGGTTTAGAAGCGAGGGTTCCATTTTTAGATAAAGCATTTTTGGATGTAGCTATGGTCATTAAAGGAGAAGAGAAACAACCAAAAACGTATGATGGAAAAGAAAAATATATCTTGAGAAAAGCGTTTGATACGCCTGACAATCCATATCTTCCGGGCGAAGTTTTATGGCGACAAAAAGAACAATTTTCTGACGGAGTTGGCTACAATTGGATTGATGAATTGATTGAATATTGCGCATCACAAGTTACCGATGAGCAACTAGCAGCTGCCGGTGTTTTATTTCCTTACAACACCCCAACAACTAAAGAAGCTTATTTTTACAGAAGTATTTTTCATAAATATTATCCACAAGTTAGCGCAGCACAAACCGTTAGAAAATGGATTCCGAAGTGGCAAGAAAACCAAGACCCAAGTGGCAGGGCCAATGCAGCTCACGTCCAAGCAGATGTTGAAATCGCAAAATCGGGCATTTCGGTTTAGATTATAAAATAGCAATTGAAAATTCAAAAATGAATTGCAATAAAATCAAATTTCTAAAACATCCATTTTAACGCTTGTTTTAGAAATTTGTACTTTTATTAGGTATACACAAATTGTAATTTAATCTTAGTTTTGTTTATGACATTAACATTGCCATTTAAATTGCCATTGAAATTGACATTGACATTGAAATTGATATCGCCATTGCTTTTTGAACAAGACTTTGTTAATAACTTCAACACATATAGAGCCGATTTAAGACAATATTCTCCATCAAAAATGTATCTTTGCTCGTTAAACAAAAAAAACATCAGAATCTAACATAAAATGAGCGAAGAAATCAATAAAAACAATTACTCAGCAGATAGTATTCAGGCATTAGAAGGAATGGAGCACGTAAGAATGCGTCCTTCTATGTATATAGGTGACGTTGGCGTTCGCGGATTGCACCATTTAGTTTACGAAGTTGTCGACAACTCCATCGATGAAGCAATGGGAGGTCATTGCGATACCATTGGAGTTGCAATAAATGAAGATGGTTCAGTAACAGTAGAAGACAACGGTCGTGGAATTCCGGTGGGAATCCATAAAAAAGAAGGTGTTTCTGCCCTTGAAGTGGTAATGACCAAAATTGGTGCAGGAGGTAAGTTCGACAAAGATTCTTACAAGGTTTCTGGGGGTCTTCATGGTGTTGGAGTTTCTGTAGTAAATGCACTTTCTAATCATTTGCGTGCAACAGTACACAGTACCGATGGAAAGGTATACGAACAAGAATATGAAAAAGGTAAAGCACTTTACCCAGTTAAAGCGATAGGAGAAACCACCAAACGTGGTACAATAGTTACTTTCTACCCAGACGATACTATTTTTACGCAAAGCACAGAGTTTTCATACGAAACTTTATCGGCTAGAATGAGAGAATTGTCATTCCTTAATAAAGGTATTACCATCACGTTCACCGATAAAAGAGAGTTAGATAAAGATGGAAAATTTCTATCAGAGGTTTTTCATTCTACAGAAGGACTTAAAGAATACATTCGTTATTTAGATAAAAATCGTGAGCCAATTATTGCGCACGTCATTTCAATGGATTCTGAAAAAGGAGAAATTCCTGTAGAAGTGGCCTTGATTTATAACACAAGCTATACCGAAAATATTTTTTCTTACGTAAACAATATCAACACGCACGAAGGAGGAACACACTTGCAAGGTTTTAGAACTGGATTGACCCGTTCGTTGAAAAAATATGCAGACGCTTCTGGAATGCTTGATAAACTGAAATTTGAAATTGCTGGAGATGACTTCCGTGAGGGATTAACAGCCATCATTTCTGTTAAAGTAGCAGAACCACAATTTGAAGGACAGACCAAAACTAAACTTGGAAATAGAGAGGTTGTGTCTCCTGTTTCACAAGCAGTTGGAGATATGATTGAAAATTATTTGGAAGAAAATCCAAATGATGCCCGAATCATTGTTCAAAAAGTAATTTTAGCAGCTCAAGCACGTCACGCAGCAAAAAAAGCGCGTGAAATGGTACAGCGCAAAACCGTTCTTGGTGGTGGTGGATTACCTGGAAAACTATCTGATTGTTCAGAACAAGATCCTGCCCGTTGCGAAGTTTATCTTGTCGAGGGAGATTCGGCAGGTGGAACTGCTAAACAAGGAAGAGATAGGGCTTTTCAAGCGATTTTACCTTTGCGTGGTAAAATTTTGAATGTAGAAAAAGCAATGCACCACAAAGTTTTTGAAAACGAAGAAATACGAAATATTTTTACTGCTTTGGGAGTTACGATAGGTACAGCCGAAGACAGTAAAGCATTGAACTTAGAAAAATTACGCTATCACAAAGTAATTATTATGTGTGATGCCGATGTCGATGGTAGCCACATTTCTACTTTGATTTTGACTTTCTTTTTCAGGTTTATGAAAGAACTAATTGAGCAAGGTCACGTTTATATTGCTGCTCCACCTTTGTATTTAGTTAAAAAGGGGAATAAAAAAGAATATGCTTGGAACGATGACCAAAGAGACAATGCTAATGAAAGAATGGGCGGAAGCGCAGCGATACAAAGGTATAAAGGTCTTGGAGAAATGAATGCCGAACAATTGTGGGAAACTACAATGGATCCGAATTATAGAACATTACGTCAAGTAAACATCGATAGTTTGGCAGAAGCAGATCAAGTATTTTCAATGTTAATGGGTGACGATGTGCCGCCAAGAAGAGAATTCATCGAGAAAAATGCCGTTTATGCTAAAATCGATGCCTAAGATTATACTTATAAGAATAGCAATCATTTCACTTTTTTTAAGTGCCCATCAAGTAAAATCTCAAAATGCAACGCTAGCTGCAGAGTTGAACAATTTTATGAATGATGCTGTTTTTTTTACAGACAAATACATTACACCCGCTACTGATGCTGCTGTTTATCAAGCAGCATCAAGTTGGGCAAATACTCCAAAAAAAGCAAAGTTATGGGATTTCACGCTGGGTATTCATGGCAATGCTTTTGTGGTTCCTCAATCGGATAGAAGTTTTGCGATTAGCAACGGTGATTTTAAGTTTTTTCAAATTCAAAATGCCACCGCTGGTAACACGCCAACAGCTTTAGGGAATAATCAATATTTAACATTAGTGGGGCAACTGACTATAAATGATGCAACTACTCCACAAACAACAACCGATGTACTCTTAAAAACGCCAGAAGGAATCAACATGGAAACTGTTGTTTATCCTTATGTGCAAACCAGTTTAGGTTTACTTTACGGCACAGAGTTAGTTGCAAAATACTCCCCAAAAACGCAACTCAAAAATGTAGCATACCAAGTGTATGGCTTTGGATTGAAACATAATTTGAGTCAGTATTTTAAACAGTTAGAAAAAAACAATTTCCATTTGTCAACTTTGGTTGGCTATTCAAATGAAGACATTACCGTAGCTTTTTTAGATGTTAAAACCGCTTATGGTGACTTAGGACTAAATGCTTTAAATAGTAAAATTGACACTTGGCAATGGCAGTTAAATGGGTCGAAAGAATTTAAGAAATTAGAAGTCTCCACTGGCTTAATAATGAATAGCAGCCATTTTGATTATAAATTGCAAGGCAAAAACAGCAAGGTTTTTGGACTTAATGTACAAGAAGAATTAAACAAAAGATTGACCAGTATTTACAAAACAAAAGTCAATATTATTGGAGAAATAGCAGCTAGGTATAAAATCAGTCAATTTTATATCCAGACTTCTCTCGCATTCGGAAAATTTGTAAATTCGAATTTATCCCTCCAATACCAATTTAAGAAAAATAAAAATAAAAAATAATTAATTATGAAAGTTACAATAGTTGGCGCTGGAAATGTCGGCGCATCATGTGCAGATGTAATTTCTTACAGAGGAATTGCAAGTGAAGTTGTTTTGCTAGACATCAAAGAAGGATTTGCCGAAGGAAAAGCAATGGACATCATGCAATGTGCAACAAACACAGGTTTTAACACCCAATTGTCTGGGGTTACCAACGATTATACAAAAACCGCCAACAGCGATGTGGTAGTGATTACTTCGGGAATTCCTAGAAAGCCAGGAATGACAAGAGAAGAATTGATCGGAATTAATGCGGGAATTGTAAAATCTGTTGCTGAAAATGTTTTAACTCATTCGCCAAATGCCATTGTTGTCGTTGTTTCTAACCCAATGGATACAATGACTTATTTGACATTGAAAGCTACTGGATTACCAAAAAACAGAATCATCGGAATGGGAGGCGCTTTAGACAGTTCTCGTTTTAGATATTACTTATCAAAAGCTTTAAACAAACCAGCAAATGACGTTTCAGCCATGGTTATAGGTGGTCATGGCGATACAACTATGATTCCTTTAACGAGATTGGCCTCTTATAATGGTATTCCGGTTGCACAATTTTTATCAGAAGAAGAATTGAATAAAGTAGCAGCCGACACAATGGTTGGAGGAGCCACACTAACAGGACTTCTAGGAACCTCTGCTTGGTATGCGCCCGGAGCTTCAGTGGCTTATTTGGTGGACAGCATTTTGAACAACCAAAAGAAAATGATTGCTTGCTCTGTGTTTTTAGAAGGAGAATATGGTCAAAATGACATTTGTATTGGAGTGCCTTGTATTATAGGAAGAAATGGAATTGAAGAAATACTTTCAATTGACTTAAACGACAATGAAAAAGCTTTATTTGCAAAAAGCGCAGATGCGGTTAGAAATATGAATTCAGATTTGAAATTTTAGAAAATAGAAAATAGAATATAGATAATAGAAAATAGATTAAAGAGTAAAGCAGATACAATTCTTGATTCAACTTTTGAATTTGATTTTTGCAATTGCCATTGAATTTGACTTTTGCCATTGATTTTTGCATTTACAATTGCCATTGAAATTGAATTTTGAACAAAGGAATTAGGATTTTAACAATGTGAATTATATATTTGCTCGTTCAAAAAAATCAATATTTAGCATATTTTTAAATTAACATTAAAAATATTTATTATTTATATTTTTTTAACAAAACAATTAACATAAAATAGAAGACAATCAAAATTAATTAATTTTTAGTAATAATGCAGAATAGAGGACTCGTTAAGTTTTTTGCAATTTTATTTGCATTGGTAAGCATTTACCAACTTTCATTCACTTTTATATCAAGTAGCGTTGAAAGCAAGGCAAAAGTTTTTGCAAATGGAGACAGCAACAAAGAAGTAAAATACCTAGATTCGATAGGTAAAGAAAAAGTGTTTTTAGATTTTTTTACATACAATGATGTAAAAGAGAAAAAAATCAACAAAGGTTTAGATTTAGAAGGCGGAATAAATGTAATCCTTCAAATTTCTGTTAAAGACATTTTAAAAGGATTGTCAAACAATTCTAAAAATCCGGTTTTTAATAAATCTTTGGCTGATGCAACCAACAATTTAAAAGGAAATCAAACTTACATAGATGCTTTTTTCGAAGCTTTTGAAGCTAACGCTCAAGGAAAAGTTACATTAGGTTCACCTGATATATTCGCAAACAAAGGTTTGTCAGAAGAAGTGAACTTCAAAATGGCGGACAAAGAAGTGGAGAAAGTAATCCGCAAAAAAGTAGAGGAATCTGTTGCCAGTGCCTTCGAAGTTTTAAGAAAACGTATTGACAAATTTGGCGTTACGCAACCTAACATTCAAAAATTAGGGGAATCAGGAAGAATTCTTGTTGAATTACCTGGAGCAAAAGATGTAGATAGAATCAAGAAATTACTTTCTAGCACTGCTCAATTAGAGTTTTGGGAAACTTTCAAAATTGATGAAATTGGTAGCTTTTTAGCTGCTGCAAACGAATCATTGAAGAA
>CALPKO020000098.1 GCA_943324165.2 Bdellovibrio sp. ZAP7
ATCAGTTTCGTTTGGACCATCTAATACCTTGATTATTATTTCTGGTGAAGTAATTGTTCTATACGAATTTGACCCCAAATCAAAATAAGTAAATTCCATTGGTTTGATGGGATAATTTCCTTTAAAATCGGGAATAATAGTGTACTTATCAGAAATACTGCCTGTCATTCCAGACAAGGGCGTGCTTACTTTTTCATTACGAATTGGATCGTACATTTCGAGCGCAGCAGGAACGATTGGTTTTGGCAAATTCAATAATTTCAAATTCCCACTTCCCGTCACTTTTACAATTAAGTCGAAACTTTCTCCGTGTTTTAATGTTGTTTTTGAAGGAATTGCACTAAAGCTTAATCTTCCAACTCCTCCTGAAAAATCAATTGGTCTTCCTTTTTCAGGCAGAGGTTTCACATTGATGGTTTTTGCGCCAGCAGAAACCCTTTTATTACCTTCTACAACTTGAAATTGACCAAAAATATTTCTTCTATTGGTTGGCAATTGCAAATCTAAATCCAAGGCAAGCGGTTCGATGGTTAATTTTCCTGATTTTTGAGGATATAAAATCACTTTTTTCAACACGACACAACGGTAATTTTCTCCATTGTAAGTGCTTTGCTCAACTGTTAATTGTTTAATATCAATGTTTTGACTCCAAAAGTCATTGTATTTCGGTTTTTCCAACTCTTGAGAATTAGTAATTCCGATATTATTACTAAAAAAAAGTTTATAAACTACAGTAATTGGCTCGTTGATATAAGGATTTGTTTTCGAAATATCTGCAATTAAATGCAATTCGTTATCAGCACTTACTGGCGCATCGTTGGGGTCTTTTGGAATTTCGATGGCGTTAGTAACGTTTATTTTTACAGGAACCGTTTTATAAATTTGACCATTAATTTCTACGGATGCCTGTTTGATGGTTAAAATCCCTTTTTGAGAAGGCAACAAAATATAAGAATAAGCTTTACTAAAACTACCACGACCATTGATCCATTGTTGGCTCATCTGTTGAAATGGTCCTCCAACCACGCGAAATCCATCAAATGTTGGTGGCGCAAAATTGTCTCCATCGGCATTCATGGTAAAATCGACTCTTAATCTTTCGTTGAGACCCAATTTTGTTTTGCTGACTTTCGCCTCAAACTGAACTTGTGCCACAAGCCCTTGAAAACTAATCAGAAATAAAATTATATACTTTTTCATACAAACAGTAATTCCCTCGGGGAAATCTTCGAATTATATTGTTAAATGATGACTACCAATCTTTTTCTGTTTTGATTGGTCTAGCTTTTACCTTTTTTTTGTTGACTTTGTCTTGAACTTTCTTCTCTTCATTATTGACAGCATCCAACAAGTTTTCTAATCTTTGTTTTGAGATTCCACCTTCTTGCGGTTTTGGCTGGCTATTTTGCGGCTTGTCTTTGCCATCCTTTTTATCGTCTTTTTTGTCTTTGTCACCTTTGTCTTTTTCGCCGTCTTTTTTGTCTTCCTTCTTTTTGTCCTTATTCTTATCTTTTTTATCGTCCTTCTTTTTGTCTTTTTTATCGTCTTTCTTAGGCGGATTATCTTTCAACATTTTTTTAGCTAATGCATAATTGTACCGGGATTCTTCATCTGAAGGGTCATTTATCAATGCATTTTTGTATGCTTGAACGGCGTTAGTATAATCTTTTTGTTTCATAAAAACATTTCCTAAATTATGAAAGGCATTGTGTTTTTCGTTGCGTTCTTTTGAATTCGAAATTGCTTTTTCATAAGCCAATCCTGCTTCTGCAGGTTGTTTAGATTCATAAATTGCATTTCCCAAATTATACGCAGCAATTGCTTTTTTGGGAAATTTAGATGCTGAAATTCTATAATCGGCCTCTGCATCTACATAATTTTTATCAATGTAACTTTTATTTCCATCAGGCAAGTTATTGTCCTTTTCTTGTGAAAAAGCAACAACAGAAAATAGTAAACACAGGTATATCGTAAAATGCTTCATTATTCTTTTTCGTTAAATAAATTCATTTTTCTGATCCATTTTGTCTTTTTCTCCATTAAAAAAATATCAATAATTAATAAGAAAAATCCAAATCCTAAAAACCATTGAAACTGAGCATTGAAATCTGTAAACTGCTCACTTTCAAATTCTGTTTTTTCTATGTTATCCATCGCATTTTTGATATAATCTAAAACTTCTTTGGTATTGTTTCCGTTCAAATAGCCTCCTTTAGTAGCTTTAGCAATACTCTTTAAACTTTCTGGATTTAGCTTTGTTACCACTACTTCATTATTGTTGTCTCTTTGAAAACTTGAAACAACGCCATTTACTTTCAACGGAATTGGGCCACCTTTTTCAGTCCCAATACCAATGGTGATGATTTTTATTCCTGCATTATTGGCTTCTTCGGCGGCACTTTCTGCTCCTTCTGAATGGTCTTCTCCATCAGAAATCATGATTAATAATTTCTTGGTTTTGTCCTTTTTATCAAAGTACGTTGTAGATAATTTAATAGCATCATCTAGAGAAGTTCCTTGCGAAGAAACAATACTCGGATTCATCGATTGAAGAAACATCTTCGCAACACTGTAATCAGTCGTAATTGGAAGCACCGGAAAAGCACTTCCAGCATAAGCAATAATGCCAATTCTATCGCTACCAAGTTGGCTGATAATTTGCGAAACGATTTGTTTTGATTTTTCTAATCGACTGGGTGCAATGTCTTCGCAAAGCATACTTTTTGAGACATCAACTGCAAAAACGATGTCGATTCCTTCTCGCTTTATAGTTTCTGATTTTGTACCAATTTTTGGATTTACCAATGCAATAATAATGCAAGTTAGTGCCAAAAGAAAAACTATTAATTTTAAAACTGGTTTAAAAACAGATTTTTCTGGACTTAATTTTTTTATCAATTCTAAATCTCCAAACAGACGTTGTTTTTTTCTTTTCCAATATAAATTATATAGGAATATCAGTACCAAAATTGGCAAAATAAATAAAAGGTATAAATATTTTTTTTCGTCTAATTCCATTGTGAGTTTAGATTTCTGAATTTAGCATTTAGATTTCTGATTTTTTTAGATGAATGATTTGAATATTGTGTTTCTTAAAAAGATTTCTACAAATAATAAAATTAATGCAAAAAACACATAAGGTCTGAATTTTTCGTCGTAATCATAAAATTTTAATTCTTCGATTTCGGTTTTTTCAAGTTTGTTGATGGCTTCATAAATTAAAGCCAATTTGCTGTTGCTTGTTGCTCTAAAATATTTTCCGCCCGTTTTCGCAGCAATACTTTTCAATAATTGTTCATCAATTTCTACCTTCATCATTTTAAACAGAAAAGTTCCATCAGGTGCTATTGCATAAGGAAATTCTGCATTTCCATTAGTTCCAATTCCAATTGTATATACTTTTATTCCATATTCTTTGGCAATGTCTGAAGCGGTTTCTGGCTCAATAAATCCTGAATTATTAACACCATCAGTCATCAAAATCACAACTTTACTTTTTGCTTTGCTGTCTTTTAGTCTGTTTATCGCAGTTGAAAGTCCCATTCCGATGCCAGTTCCATCTTGCAAAACATTGTCGTATTTCACACTTTGCATGGCTTGCAAAACTACCGATTTGTCGCTCGTAACAGGAGTTTTGGTATAAGCTTCAGACGCGTAGACCACTAATCCGATGCGGTCGTTTGGTCTGGCTTCTATAAATCCTTGCGCCACTTTTTTAAGCGCTTCCATTCGGTTTGGTTTCAGATCTCTAGCCAACATACTGCCAGAAACGTCAATGGCCATCACGATGTCAATTCCTTTGGTAGTTTTGGTTTGGCTCGAAATATCCACTGTTCGTGGTCTTGCTAATCCAATTATCATAGCACTTAAAGCTAAAATCCTAAAAACAAATAACATTGGTTTCAACTTTGGCAAAATTGATTTTGACTCTTCGAAACCTTTCAAAGAACTCATTTTTAAAGTTGCCGTTTGTGCTTTTCGCTTCCAAATTTGCCATCCTATCAGAACGGGAATTATGGAAAACAGCCAAAAAAATTCTGGGTTTAAAAAAGTGACTTTATTCATTGGTATTTACTTTTTTAAGTTCAACAGAATTTAACATTTTTTCTGCGATTTGATTGGCATATTTATCGCCTTCTTCATGCAAAATCATAATTTGCTGCAAACCTCCATTTTGACTAAACAACAAAATTTCATAATATAATTTTGTACTCGATTTTGTTAATGTGTTGATAAAAGAAAAAGTCCCATAACCTTTGATGCCTGAAATCCCTTCTCTTGTATTGAATTCTTCTTGTTTTACAATCATGTTTTGACCACCTTGCAATTCAATCATTTTTAGCGAGCCCTCTAATGCTTTCGCCAAATCGATTGGTGTCTCTTGTTTGAAACTCGCTGTAGAAACCATGATGTAAAAGTTATCTAAAAAACTACCATAAGCAAAAGATTGCATGTCTTTTATCAACGCCATTCCTTCTTTTGGAAGTGTTTTATATAAATCTATTCTTTTTAAAACTTTGGGTGTTTCTATCGAAACATTTGGATTTCCATAATCACTTTTGACCCATTCCGCTTCAAGCAATTCTTTGGTTGGATGTCCGAGAAGATTGTCTTTTACATAGTTAAATCCCTTGGTTACAATAAAAAAAGTAGTTATTGCAGTAAACAGAAAAATTACTGTAGCAGCAGCCATCAAAATGCGCTTGTTTCTTTTTTTCTTAAGTTGAATTTGAATCTGTTTCTGACGTTGCATTTCGTTGAGCAAATCTTCTTCTTCATCTTCTACCTCAACCGGAATTGATTTATCTAATGTTACAATAGCCCTTTCAATCTTTTTTCTGTCTTCGGTAATTTCAAAATCCAATGGTTTTGATTTTGCAAATTTTACTAAATCGGCTTGCTTCAAAACACGTTCTAAATTCTCGATGGTTTCTTGCGAAAGTACCATTTTCTTTTTCAGCGATGCTGTTCTCAAACCTTCGATTAGTTCAGCAGTGGTGCTTTCCATGGCTGGAATTTCTATGGCTTCTTCAATATAATTTCTGGCAATATCGGTCAATTCGCTGTAATAATCTTTAATTTCACCTTTTTGCCAAAGTTCTTTTTTCTCTAAAATATTCAACAAATTGGTTGCTTTTTCAATTGGTGTTTTATAGACTTCGGCTTCAATTTTTTTACGTTGTCGGATTTTGACAAACCAATAAACAAAAGCACCAATTCCTGCAATTAATAATAAAATGAGTAGTAATTTCCAAATCCAGCTTTTGCTTGATGAAGCTTCAGCAATAGGTTTAATGTCGTACATTTTTTGTCTCAAGGTATCGACCTGCACATTGGCAACTTCAACCAAAATTGAATCTGTCAAAAACATTTTTTTGTCAATCAAAACCCTCAAACTTGGTACATAATATTTTCCAGAATCAAATTGAGTTAAGCCGTATTTTTTTATCAATTCATAGCGACTTCCTTTTTTGATTGTGTCAATAACGTAATCGCGAATTACTTCTAATTTTCCAAAATTTTTACCTTTTGGGAAAGTAACTTGCGACAAAGTATCAACTTCTGTTTTTAACGTAAGGTTGAACTGTGCACCAATTTTATTTTTAGTAACATCTATTTTTGTTTCTACCAGTTTTTGAGAAAACAAGGTTGTAGAAAAAAATAAAAATATAATGTATAATTTAAAATTCATTTTTTATTAATTTATGATTGAAGATTAACGATTTATGATTTCAGATTTATCCATTCTTAATTTCGTTTCAAATTTCGTTTAATTTCAAATTTTAATTTATTTAAGATTTGTTTTTGCTGTTTTAATACTTGCAACAAAAATTGAAATAAGTTCATTTGCCTCATTCTTAGCCACTGATAAATTTACTAAATCGTTCGTTAACTTTGATTTTTCAATGATTTTTAAACATACAAAAGTTTCTCTCAATTCTTTTAAACAAACACCCATTTTATGAATAAAATCTTTATTGCTTTCTGCACTTTGTGCTTCTCCATAATTCAATGCAGGCGATGTTCCTGATCTAATTATTTGACCTCCTAAATGATTTCCTGCATAATTTTTTTCAAATTTGCCCG
>CALPKO020000099.1 GCA_943324165.2 Bdellovibrio sp. ZAP7
CTATACCTACTCTCATTTAGTTGGAGATGTTAAATTTGACCAAGGTGGATTTCATCAAATTACACTAGGTATTAACTTGTTTTGCAAAAGAGAGAAGTACGACTGTAATTGTCCTGCAATCAACTAAATTCAAAATATATAACTTAAAAATCTCGATAATTATCGGGATTTTTTTTTAATCCTATTTTTATGCTGATTAAAACTGTAAATGGTAAAACACCCATAATACCTGACGATTGCTATGTTGCAGAAAACGCTACTATCATTGGAGATGTAGTTTTAGGTGCACAATGCAGCATTTGGTTTAATGCCGTAATTCGTGGAGATGTAAACTATATTAAAATCGGAAACAAGGTAAATATTCAAGATGGAGCAGTAATACATTGCACTTACTTAAAACACCCAACAACGATTGGAAATAATGTTTCCATCGGACATAATGCAATTGTCCATGGCTGTATTATTAAAGACAATGTTTTGATTGGAATGGGTGCCATTATAATGGATAATTGTGTAATAGAAAGCAACTCAATAATTGCTGCTGGCGCAGTTGTTACCCAAAATACAGTAGTAGAATCTGGAAGTATTTATGCCGGCGTTCCAGCAAAAAAAGTAAAATCAATAAACGAGTCAGATTTTGCTGGCGAAATTGAAAGGATTGCAACAAACTATTTGATGTATTCTAGTTGGATGAAATAAAAGTAAATTTTATTCAATATTATCAAATTGTTAAGTAAAAGCTTTTTTAATGTAAATTAAATGTTACATTTGTTATGTAATTATTAAACATTAAAAAATAAAAGCTATGAAAAAGTTTATGATCTGTGGAGCCTTATTAATTTCAAGTCTTATATTTGCTCAAAAAACAAACCCTCAGCACGCAATTGTTGGCGATTTAGTAAAGTCTACTTACTTTTTTGATAATGGGAAAATAAGCCAAGAAGGTTTCTACAAAAATGGAAAAGTACATGGACAATGGATTTCATATGATGAAAATGGATCGAAGAAATCAATCGGATCATACGATAATGGAAAAAAAATTGGAAAATGGTTTTTTTGGAACGACAAAAACCTAAATGAAGTAGATTATTCAAATAGCAGAATCGCAAGTGTAAAAAATTGGAAACAAGACGCGATCGTAAATAGAAATTAAACAAAAAAAGGCTTTCGAAATGAAAGCC
Organism: Bdellovibrio sp. ZAP7; assembly: GCA_943324165.2. GTDB lineage: Bacteria > Bacteroidota > Bacteroidia > Flavobacteriales > Flavobacteriaceae > Flavobacterium. The sequence continues at coordinate 1,182 of CALPKO020000099.1, forward strand.
TTTTTTTATTCAACACATTTGGTAATTTACGAAGTTAATATAAGGACCAAATTTAAGTGAATAAATTCACTAAAAACCCAATTTTTCTCGCACTCTTTTTAAAACTTCAGCAGCAACAATTTTGGCTTTTTTCGCACCTAATTCCAATGCTTCGTCAATAGCGCTTTGGTTATTCATATAGTAGTTATATTTTTCTCTTTCCGCTTTAAATTTAGTAATCATTAATTCAAAAAGTGCTTGTTTAGCATGTCCGTAGCCAAAATCGCGATTAACATTTTTGTAATTTTCGACCATTGTTAGCATTTCATTTTCATCAGCCAACAATTTATAAATTGCAAAAACACAACAAGTTTCAGTATTTTTTGGTTCCTCTAATGGTGTACTATCAGTTTCAATAGTCATTATTTGCTTACGCAAAGCTATATCATCCAAAAAAATATTTATAGTATTATTAGCGGATTTGCTCATTTTTCCACCGTTGGTACCAGGCACATAATTAGTTTCTTTCATTATTGTAGCTTCTGGCATCACAAAGGTTTCTCCCATTAGATGGTTGAACTTTGCGGCGACATCGCGCGTCATTTCAATGTGTTGTAATTGGTCTTTTCCAACCGGCACAAATTGAGCATCATACAACAAAATATCAGCTGCCATCAACATCGGATAAGAAAACAAACCAGCATTAATGTCATCTAAACGATCTGTTTTGTCTTTAAAAGAATGAGCTAATGTTAATCGCTGAAAAGGAAAAAAACAACTTAAATACCAAGCCAATTCTGTAGTTTCAGTCACATCAGATTGACGATAGAAAGTAACTTTTTCAATGTCTAAACCACATGCCAGCCAAGCTGCAGCAGTGCTATAAGTGTTTGATTTCAAAGTTTTACCGTCCTTTATTTGTGTTACCGAATGCAAATCGGCAATAAATAAAAAAGAATCATTTTCAGGTTTTTCTGATAACGCGATTGCTGGAATAATAGCTCCCAAAAGATTTCCTAAATGTGGCGTGCCCGTACTTTGAACACCAGTTAAAATTTTTGACATTTTATTTTTTTTGTTTATCAATTCAAAAATCAAAATCGAATTAAAAAACGATTCTAACTACAAGAAGCCACAAAGTTAATTGTTTTCTGAATAATCAAATGCGTTTTTGTAATTTTGACAAGCTCAAATTTGAACAAAACTTATTTTAATACCAATAAACAGAAAGAAATCAATAAAACACAAGTATGAAATTATTAAAGATGTTGTTTTGGACAATATGGAGAATTTGGTTCTACATCATGATGGGCATTCCAATTATCATTATGTTTCCATTTTTAGTAGTTTCTATTTTAAAAGAAAAATGGTATGCTTATTTTTTTATAATGGCGAGAATATGGGCGAAATTTATCTTATTCAGCAGCGGATTTTATTACAAAATTGAACGTGAGGAAATCCTTGAACCCAACAAAAGCTATATGTTCGTGGCCAATCACACTTCTATGACAGACATAATGCTGATGCTAGCTGTAGTTGAAAATCCATTTGTATTTGTAGGAAAAAAAGAATTGTCGAAAATTCCACTGTTTGGATTTTTCTATAAAAGAACTTGTATTTTGGTAGATAGAAACAATGCTAAAAGTCGTCTGCAGGTTTTTGATCTCGCACAAAAAAGACTAAACCAAGGACTGAGCATTTGTATTTTTCCAGAAGGAGGTGTGCCAAACGACGAAAGTATTATGCTAGACGAGTTCAAAGACGGAGCTTTCAGATTGGCAATTGAACACCAAATTTCGATTGTTCCTATAACATTTGCCGATAATAAAAAACGATTTTCTTACACTTTTTTCAGCGGAAGTCCAGGATTAATGCGAGTGAAAACTCATTTTCAAATTCCTACAACAGGAATTGAATTGTCTGATAAAAAAGAAATAAAAGACAAAGTAAAAACCGTAATCTACAACCAATTATTAAAATTCAACACATAAAAAAAGCAACATCAAAATGTTGCTTTTCTCTTTTAAACCCAATTTTAACTAACAATAAAATATTATCAATATGCTACATAACGCTGTTCAGACTATTAAATTGTCTTTGAACTTGTTAAATCTGTAATAAATCTTATCAAAAATTCATTCCAATTGATTTCCATTTACTTTGTTACCATTAAAAGAATCCATTTAGCGGAAACGTTTACTGTATTAAAACTATTTTCTGTACTTTTGAACTAAAATATTCCTGTTTTATGATAGAAAATCCAAAATTTGCAGTCATCGGTGGCGGAAGTTGGGCTACAGCAATTGCAAAAATGTTATGTGTAAATCTTTCAGAAATAACATGGTACATGCGGAATACAGATGCAATTGACCACATCAAAACACAACACCACAATCCAAATTATTTAAGTTCTGTTGAGTTTAACATTGAAAAACTAATTCTTACCAATGACATAAATCAAGCAATTGACTATGCCGATTATGTTATTTTTGCAATTCCTTCGGCATTTTTAGGAGGCGAATTAGAAAAACTAACCGCTTCATTAAAAGATAAAGTTATTTTTTCTGCCATAAAAGGAATTGTTCCCGAAACTAGTTTGATTGTTGGCGAACATTTTCATGAAAAATATAATATTCCTTATGAAAATATAGGTGTCATAACTGGTCCATGCCACGCCGAAGAAGTGGCGCTAGAAAGACTTTCTTATTTGACAATTGCTTGTGGAGATGCCGAAAAAGCCAAAATTGTTGCCAAGTGTTTATCAAGTAATTATATAAAAGCAAAAATATCCGACGACATTATTGGAACCGAATATGCTGCAATGCTCAAAAACATTTATGCCATCGCAGCCGGAATGGCACATGGATTAGGATACGGTGATAATTTTCAATCGGTTTTGATGAGTAACGGTATTCGCGAAATGAAGAAATTCATCCGCAAAGTACACAAGATGAAACGCAACATCAACAATTCTGCCTACCTCGGCGATTTGTTGGTTACGGGTTATTCTGTTTTTTCTCGAAACAGAATGTTTGGCAATATGATTGGAAAAGGTTATACCGTAAAATCTGCAATGATGGAAATGAGTATGGTTGCCGAAGGATATTACGCCACAAAAAGTGCTTGGGAACTCAATCAAAATTATGGCGCAAATACACCAATTATCGATGCAGTTTACAGCATTTTATACGAAGGAAAAGAAGCCAAAAAAGTATTTAAAAAACTAACAGATAAGTTGGATTAAGCCTTTTAAAAAGATTGTATCTTTGCCTAGACATCAAAAAAAACTGCTCATTTCAAGCTTTCCTACTATTATGATTGAAGACAAAACGCCGCAAAAAACAAGTATTGCTCAACTTGGAGAATTTGGATTAATAGAACATTTGACCAAAAGATTTACCGTTACACAGCCTTCAACAATTAAAGGAATTGGAGACGACGCTGCTGTTTTAGATTTTAAAGATAAAAAAATAGTTGTTTCGACCGATTTGCTGATTGAAGGCGTACATTTTGATTTGGCCTATATGCCTTTGAAACATTTAGGCTACAAGGCAGTGGTGGTTAATGTTTCTGATATTTGTGCCATGAATGCTAAAGCTACACAAATAACGGTTTCTGTGGCTGTTTCCAACCGTTTTCCACTTGAAGCTTTAGATGAACTTTTTGCGGGAATTGTTCATGCCGCAGAAGAATATAAAATCGATGTCATTGGAGGTGATACTACTTCATCTCAAAAGGGATTAATTATTTCGATTACTGCAATTGGCGAAGCAGATGAAAATGAAATTGTGTACAGAAACGGAGCCAAACAAACCGATTTATTGGTTGTAAGTGGCGATTTAGGCTCAGCTTATATGGGCTTGCAAGTTTTGGAAAGAGAAAAACAAGTGTTTTTGGTAAATCCAAATTCTCAACCAGATTTAGACGCTTACACTTATTTAATTGAAAGACAATTGAAACCTGAAGCCCGAAAAGATGTAAGAACTTTGTTGCATGCTTTAGAGATCAAACCAACTGCAATGATTGATATTTCAGATGGACTGTCTTCAGAAATTTTTCATATTTGCAAACAATCGAAAGTAGGTTGTAATTTATATGAAGATAAATTGCCTTTAGATCCACAATTTATTTCAGTTTGTGAAGAATTTCAAATCGATTCAACTACTGTTGCCATTAACGGTGGTGAAGATTACGAGTTGCTTTTTACAATCGCCTTGGATGACTTTGAGAAAATCAAAGGAAATCCAAATTTTACTATAATTGGTCACATGACGCAAGAAAGCGAAGGCATTCATTTAATTACCAGGGCCAATACAAAAATTGAATTACGTGCTAGAGGTTGGGATGCTTTAGGCGAGTAAGCTTAAATATTCTATCTCGGATTACAGTGTTCATTTTCAGTGTTTAGTGGTCAGTTGCTCCGTTTGAAATTGATTTTTGATTTAAGAAGATTAAATTATTTCATTCCAATCTTGTCGTGACTTTGAGCATCTATTCCACCATTCCACATTGTTAAAATATCGGTTGCAACTGCAGCTCCACTTCCCGAAGCGATTGCTAATTGACTTCTCCAACCAGCCAAAGTTCCTGCAACAAAAATTCCTTCTATAACTTTATGGTCAATGTTTTTAAGCTGAATTCTATTTTTTTCTGGAACTGATTTTTTGTGATTTTCAACATATTGCATCAATCCTTCGATTGAAAATGTGTTAGAATAACCAATAGCAACAACTATGTTTTTGGTGAAATAAGTGTTTTTGTTGGTTGTTATTTCAAAATCAGGAAAACTGCCCTCGACTTTCATTACTTTTTCATTTTCAATTTGTTTAATATGTGGATAAGAAAAATTAAGCTGTTCCAAACTTTCAGATAATAATTCTGAACCCCATTTTCCAGCGGGAATACCATAAGCGTTATTAAACAAAGC
>CALPKO020000100.1 GCA_943324165.2 Bdellovibrio sp. ZAP7
CGTATTTATTGATAACAACTTCGCCATTTCCAATGCCTTGCGCTGTTGCATAATCAAGTGAAATACCATTCTCAGCATAAGAATAGGAGGCAAAAACATCATCGCTGATAGCATCATCGGTACCTAATTGATATACAAATGGATCTAAACTACTAACAGGACGTGTTGGAGCCGGTACCACGATAGAAACTATCTCTAGACCTCTATAAGCATTAATAGTCAGCGTCGAGCCAGTAATTGCTGCGTTGATTACATCTGCTCTCCACAGCACATTGTCTTTTTGACCTTGAAAAGTAGGGTCGTTGAATTTTACATCTGATCCACATGATGACAGGGCTAAAACAGTGGTGAAAATGATTATAAACTTTTTCATTAATTAAATTTTAAGATTTCTTACTCATTAAATAGGATACAAAAATAGCTTTTTAAACGAAATATGCTAAATAAATTTAAAAAAATTCATTTAAAAAAATATGTTTTAACATATGAAAGATTTATCCAAAATAAATTAGAAAATAAAAAAGACGCTAATTTAAAATAAATTGTATATTTGCAACCTTAATTAACAGAGGTCGAGTACCTCAAATTTAATCACAAGATTATGCCTGTAAAAATTAGATTACAAAGACACGGAAAAAAAGGAAAACCTTTTTACTGGGTTGTAGCTGCCGATGCGCGCTCAAAAAGAGATGGTAAATACCTAGAAAAAATTGGTACTTACAATCCAAACACAAACCCTGCAACAATCGATTTAGACATTGATAGTGCGGTACAATGGTTGCAAAATGGTGCTCAACCAACTGATACTGCTAGAGCTATTTTGTCTTACAAAGGGGCTTTATTAAAACACCACCTTGCTGGAGGAATTCGCAAAGGGGCTTTGACTCAAGAGCAAGCGGATGAAAAATTAGCTGCTTGGTTAGAAGAAAAAGCTGGTAAAGTTGATGCAAAAAAATTAGGTTTAACAAAAGACCAAGCTGAAGCAAAATCGAAAGCATTAAAAGCTGAACAAGCTGTTAACGCCAAAAGATTAGCTGCTGCTGCACAAGCTGAAGCGGATTTAATTGCTGCTAACATGCCAGCAGAAGAAGTTGCTGAAGAAGTTGAAGAAACTCCAGAAGTTGTAGCACAAGTTGAAGAAACTCCAGAAGCTGTAGCAGAAGTTGAAGAAACTCCAGCAGCAGAAGAAGAAAATAACGAAACAACAGAAGCTTAATTGAAATAGCGATAATGCGTAAAGAAGATTGTTTCTATTTAGGTAAAATCGCAAAAAAATTTAGTTTCAAAGGGGAAGTCTTAATCTATTTAGATACAGACGAGCCCGAAATTTATGAGAATTTGGAATCAGTGTTTGTTGAATACAACAAACACTTGGTTCCATTTTTTATTGAAAATAGTTCGCTGCACAAAAATGATTTTCTGCGTGTTCGCTTTGAAGACATAAAAACAGAACTAGAAGCCGATGGCATTTTGGGCAGTTTAGTTTACTTGCCCTTAAAAATGTTACCCAAACTTTCGGGTAATAAATTTTATTTTCATGAAGTAATTGGTTTTGAAATTGAAGACAAACGAGTGGGTGTTTTTGGCATCATTCAATCTATCAATGACTCTTCGGCTCAACCACTTTTTGAGGTTTTGAATGGCGAAGTTGAAATTCTTATCCCAATGATTGATCAATTTTTAGTCAAAATTGATAGGGAAAATAAAAAAGTTATTATGGATTTGCCAGAAGGTTTGGTGGAAATGTATTTAGCCCCCTAATGGGAAACTATCGTAATTTTATTCAAATTCCGAAATCTTAAATCGTTAATCTTCAATCTAAAATCTTTTGTTTCACTTTAAACAATTCACTATTCAAGACGAGAAGTCCGCTATGAAAATTGGCACAGATGCCGTTTTGCTTGGCGCATGGTGTCCTATTGACAACAGCCCGAAAACGATTTTAGATATTGGTGCGGGTACAGGTATTTTATCTTTAATGCTGGCACAACGTACCGCTAGCGAGCAAATTGACGCCGTTGAAATAGATGAAAATGCCTACGAAGAGTGTGTAGAAAATTTCGAAAATTCGCCATGGTCGGACCGATTATTTTGTTTTCATGCTGGCCTTGATGAATTTGTTGAGGAACCAGAAGAGGAATATGATTTGATTATTTGTAATCCACCTTTTTTTGCTGAAGATTTTAAAACTAAAAACGAAAGCCGAGACTTAGCAAGATTTCAAGACGCTATGCCTTTTGAAGATTTAATTGAAGCTGCCGATTTATTGTTGTCTGAGAATGGCATTTTTTCGGTAATTATTCCTTTTAAAGAAGAGGAGAATTTTACTGATTTGTGTGCCGAAGTCGAACTTTTCCCAACAAAAATTACCCGAGTGAAAGGCTCAGGGAAAACTGCAATTGTTAGAAGTTTACTAGCTTTTAAACGATTCGAACTTTCTGCTTTAGCTGCAGACGAACTGATTATCGAAATCAATCGCCACGAATATACTGATGAATATATCAATTTGACCAAAGATTTTTATTTGAAGATGTGATTTTTCACACAAAGAATTTAATTTGAATAGTACAGTCCTAGCCCAGATTACGGCACCTAATTTAAATTTCTCACAGGTATTTAGTGAACTTCGTTTGTAATGCAAGTACTTTTATTTTTTCCTTAAAAAAATAAAATATTGAAATGGACAGCCAGATTAAGTTACAAAAAAGATAATTCTCAAAAAAACAGCATTAAAAATAACAAATGTTCAACTATTTGTTAAATATGTTTGTGTAAATTTGCATACGTTTTCGTGATAATTAAATTGAATAAAAAACTTACCATCAATACTATGAAACCAGATTTATTTCAAGCACCAGATTACTATTTATTAGACGATTTGTTAACTGAAGAACATAAATTAGTGCGCGACTCCGCTCGTGCATGGGTAAAAAGAGAAGTTTCTCCAATTATTGAAGATTATGCGCAGCGCGCTGAATTTCCTAAACAAATCATTAAAGGTTTGGGAGAAATTGGTGGTTTCGGACCTTATATTCCTGAAGAATATGGCGGTGCTGGATTAGACCAAATATCTTATGGTTTAATCATGCAAGAAATTGAACGTGGCGATTCTGGCGTTCGCTCCACGTCCTCGGTTCAATCATCTTTGGTAATGTATCCAATTTGGAAATTTGGAACAGAAGAGCAACGTGTAAAATATTTACCAAAATTAGCGACTGGCGAAATGATGGGTTGCTTTGGATTGACAGAGCCCGATTTTGGGTCAAATCCTAGTGGAATGACAACGAACTTTAAAGACAAAGGAGATCATTTCCTATTGAATGGCGCAAAAATGTGGATTTCAAATGCCCCATTTGCAGATATTGCCGTTGTTTGGGCAAAAGATGAAACTGGAAGAATTCACGGATTGATTGTAGAACGTGGCATGGAAGGTTTTACAACACCAGAAACACACAACAAATGGTCGCTGAGAGCCTCTGCTACTGGAGAGTTGGTTTTTAACAATGTAAAAGTGCCGAAAGAAAATCTGATGCCAGGGAAGTCTGGACTTGGAGCACCAATGCTTTGTCTAGATTCTGCTCGCTACGGAATTGCTTGGGGTGCAATCGGCGCTGCGATGGATTGTTATGATACTGCTTTGCGTTATGCCAAAGAAAGAATTCAATTTGACAAACCAATTGCCGCTACCCAATTGCAACAAAAGAAATTGGCCGAAATGATTACCGAAATCACCAAAGCACAATTGTTGACTTGGCGTTTAGGCGTTTTGAGAAACGAAGGAAAAGCTACCACAGCACAAATTTCGATGGCAAAAAGAAACAACGTTAATATGGCGGTTGAAATTGCACGTGAAGCACGTCAAATGTTAGGTGGAATGGGAATTACTGGAGAATATTCTATTATGCGCCACATGATGAACCTCGAAAGTGTATTGACTTATGAAGGAACGCATGATATCCATTTGTTGATTACAGGTGCCGATATTACTGGAATGCCTGCTTTTAAATAAAAATAAAATAATTTACAAATTGAAAAGCTTCTGTTATAAGAAGCTTTTTTTGGTTTTATTATATTGATTTCTCAATAGAATGCTGTTTTGCTTTAATAATTTAAAGTACTTGTTTTCAACGTATTTAATATTTTGATAGCAAACTAATTTATTCAGTTAATTTTCTATTAATAATCTCAGTTAAAGCCATTTCAATCCAAATATATAAACAAACACAAAAAAGCAATTTTATTCCCTCCAATAGTTTTATTTTTGCACTTTAAATTTCTAATGATGAAAATAGAACAAATTTATACCAACTGCATTGCGCAAGCAGCTTATTATATTGAAAGTGATGGCGAAGCTGCTATTTTCGACCCATTACGCGAGGTGCAACCTTATATTGATCGTGCTCAAAAAGACAACGCCAACATAAGATACATTTTTGAAACACATTTTCACGCTGATTTTGTGTCGGGACATTTGGATTTAGCTACCAAAACGGGAGCAAAAATTGTTTATGGTACTACTGCAAATCCAAATTTTGAAGCCATTATCGCCACAGATAACCAAGAATTTAAAGTTGGAAATTGCACTATCAAAGCGCTCCATACGCCGGGACATACGATGGAAAGTACATGCTATTTATTGATAGATGAAAATGGAAAACAACAAGGAATTATTACTGGTGATACACTTTTTATTGGTGATGTTGGTCGTCCAGATTTGGCGCAAACCATGACTTCTGACTTAACGCAAGAAAAATTAGCAGGTTATTTGTTCGATTCCTTGCGCGATAAAATCATGGTTTTACCAGACGATTTAACGGTTTATCCAAGTCATGGTGCAGGAAGTGCTTGTGGAAAAAACATGAGCAAAGAAACTACCGACACTTTGGGCAATCAGAAAAAAACCAATTATGCACTTCGTGCAGATATGACAAAAGAGGAATTTATCTCAGAATTAATAGATGGTTTGGCTTTGCCTCCCGCCTACTTTCCGCAGAATGTACAGATGAACATTGAAGGTTATCAAAGTTTGGATTTGATTTTAGAAAAAGCTTTAATAGCTTTAAGTCCGCTTGAATTTCATCAATTATCTCAAGAACATGATGTTGTCGTTTTGGATGTCCGTCATGAAGATGACTTTGTTAAAGCACATATTCCAAACTCCATTTTTGTTGGTATCCAAGGAAATTTTGCGCCTTGGGTTGGTTCGGTTATTGGTAATGTAAACCAAAAATTAATCATCGTGGCGCCACAAGGTAGAGAACAAGAGACAATTACGCGCCTATCGAGAGTTGGTTTTGACCATGTTTTGGGCTATTTAGAAGGAGCAATTGCAGCATGGGAAAATGCTGGTTTTGAAACCGAATCAATTGAGTCAATAAGTCCGGAAGCATTTGCCAATCAATATTCTAATGAAACTTTAGTTGTTGACGCCAGAAAACCAAGCGAATTTGAAGCTGAACATGTAGAAAATGCCCTTAATTTTCCTTTAGATAATGTACATTCCAATTATCATCAAATTGAACAAAACAAACCGTTTTATTTGCATTGCGCGGGTGGATATCGCTCCGTAATCATGGCATCAGTATTGAAATCAAAAGGGTTATCCCATTTTATCAATATCGAAAAAGGAATGAACGGCATCAAAAAAACTGCTGTTCCTACTACAAATTTTGTATGTCAATCTACGTTAAAATAGAAAAAATTAACACAATTCTTAAAATTTAGGTTAAATAGTATTAAAGACTTATAAATTTAAAATACTTTTGCACTTTAAAAATTAAATCTTAAATAAAAATGAAGAAAATTCTTTTATTATTGTTAGTTACGATTTCGATTGTTGCTTGCAAAAAAGTTGGAAAAGATGAATTTGTCATCGAAGGAAAAGCAGACGGAATCGCAAATGGCGTGGCTGTATATTTACAAAAACAAGATTCTACAGGACTTGTTCAGGTGGACACCGTTAAAGTAAAAGACGGGAAATTTAAATTTGAAGGGAAATTCAAAGAACCAGGAATCCATTTTATTGAATTGGATAAGATGCAAGGAAAAGCAGTTTTGGTTTTAGAAAGTGGTGAAATTAC
>CALPKO020000101.1 GCA_943324165.2 Bdellovibrio sp. ZAP7
CGACACAAATCTAAAATAATAGGGATTGTTTTTTTGCTTTTTTCTTTCCTCTTCATCATCTTGACTATCGGTACTTAACCATTTTCTAAAATCATCATTTTGCGGATATACTTTTTTATAACGCCAATCATTCAATTCATCGTCCGATAATTTTGGGCAAAAATCATTATCTGACAATATTTTAAGTAAATCTATTTTTCTGATTTTTCGTCTATATTTTAATTTTCTTGCACTTCTTGAATTTGTCCGCTGTGCTGCTCTCGAACTTTCACTATTTGTTTTAGCTTCAATATTTACTCCCTCAGAAAATATCCTAACCCCCTTATCAATTAATGAAAACTCATTTCCATCTTTATCAACGATTGCCCATCCAATACTGTTTGTTCCTAAATCCAATCCTAATATTTTTGCCATAATTTTTACATTTAAATTTGCTTATGTTTTTTGAAATTGTCTTGTGGTAAGTAAAAATGTTTTTTTATTATTTTACTTATAATTCGCTCTTCTTCAATAACATTATTGTTAACGAGTTGATTGCGCTTCAACTTTAGTGCTACATATTGTTCTTTCGAAATGATGCTAAAATTACAAATTAAAACAATAAATAGATAATTATCACATCATTGACTCTATTTGACAATTTATTTTGTGTGAAAAAATCATTTTATTAAAATAACTCAAAAATAAAGTTATATTTGTATTGATTAAAATTTCTAATCTTTAATCTTATCACAATAAGGCTATATGCCGTAGATGAAAATCTTTAGTCCTGCTTCGGTGGGACTTTTTTTTATCATCAACATTCAAAATAGGGCACAAAAAAAACGCTCGAATTACTTCGAGCGCTGAAAAACCGTTTACCAATCGACTATTTAAAAATCTTGTCTTCCAATAATTGCCATTATTTCTATTTCATCGGAATTAATTTTATAAAAATAGAATCAGCACCACAAACACAATACCTATATCCTTGCCGAAAATGAACAGCCTCTGGAAACATCAACGGATTTGATGCAATTTTTGAAAAACAATCAAAAAGCATATCATAATATTTATTAGCTTGAAGTAAACCAAAACGCCCAATTCCATATTCGAAAATTCGGGTTAAATCTTCTTCTGCTTGAATATTAAGTTTAAATCTAAACATTTAGTTTTCTCTTAATATCTGCCAATAATTCCTCTTTGGTTTTAGTACTGAACCCACTTTTTTCAGCTCGATCAAGCTTCATTCGAACAAATTTAACATACTCGTCACTTTCACGCGCTTGCTTAATTAAATAATTTACAGCTTCGCTTTTGCTTGTAAATTCTTCGTTGGCTACTTGTTGCTTTAACCATTCATCATTTTGATTGGCTAGTGTGATACTTTGTCTAGACATGATAATAACTATTTAGTGGTGTAAATATACACCAAAATAGTTAATTGTTCCAATCTATTTTTTATGTTTCTACTTATTTGAGCGCCTGGCAAAACACATTTAAAAGCATTTTTTTTGCTTTGTATCAATTGCTTAAAAAATCAATTACAAAAAAAACGCTCGAATTACTTCGAGCGTTTCATTTTATATAAGTTTTGCGATTAAGCGTTTCCGGCAGCAGCAATTAAATTTAATGCTGAGCCAGCCACAAACCAACCTATTTGACCTTCGTTATAGGTATGGTTCGCCATGATAGTGTCTTTTGTACCGTCTTCGTGAGCGAACTCTAAAGTCAATGGTTTTCCTGGTGCAAAATCAACTAAATCAACAAAATTAATCGTGTCATTTTCTTGAATTTTGTCATAATCCGCTTCATCGGCAAAAGTCAATCCAAGTAAACCTTGTTTTTTAAGATTCGTTTCGTGAATTCTTGCAAACGATTTTACCAACACCGCTTTCACGCCCAAAAATCTTGGTTCCATTGCAGCATGTTCTCTAGAAGAACCTTCTCCGTAATTGTGGTCGCCCACAACAACACTAGGCACTCCAGCAGCTTTGTATGCTCTTGCAACAGCAGGAACAGCGTCATAAGCTCCAGTCAATTGGTTTTTAACCGTATTTGATTTTTGGTTGAAGGCATTAATTGCCCCAATCAACATATTGTTAGAAATATTATCTAAATGTCCACGGAAACGCAACCATGGACCTGCCATAGAAATATGGTCAGTAGTACATTTTCCAAAAGCTTTAATCAATAATTTTGCACCTGTAATGTTCTTGCCATCCCAAGGTGAAAATGGAGCCAATAATTGCAATCTTTCTGAAGTTTCAGCAACGACAACTTGCACGCCCGATCCATCTTCAGAAGGAGCTTGAAAACCTGCGTCTTCAACTGCAAATCCACGTGGCGGTAATTCATTTCCTGTCGGTTCATCGAATTTTACCTCTTCCCCATTTTCATTAACCAACGTATCAGTCAAAGGATTAAAAGACAAATCGCCTGCAATAGCCAATGCCGTTACCAATTCAGGAGAACCTACAAAAGCCAATGTGTTTGGATTTCCGTCTGCACGTTTAGAGAAATTTCGGTTGAAAGAGTGAACAATTGTATTTCTTTCTTCTTTCTCTGCTCCTTCTCTGTCCCACATTCCAATACATGGTCCGCAAGCATTTGCGAAAACTGTAGCGCCAATTTTATCGAAAGTGTCGATAAAACCATCACGTTCGATTGTATATCTTACCAATTCCGAACCAGGAGTAATAGTGAATTGGGACTTTATTTTTAATTTTTTATCTACTACTTGCTTGGCTAAAGAAGCAGCACGAGCAATATCTTCGTAAGATGAGTTGGTACAAGAACCTATCAATCCGACTTCAATTTTTAGTGGCCAGTTATTTTTTAAAGCTTCTTCTTTCATTTTAGAAATCGGAGTAGCTAAATCTGGCGTAAAAGGACCATTTAAATGTGGTTCTAATTCAGACAAATTAATTTCAATCACTTGATCAAAATACAATTCTGGATTGGCATATACTTCGTCGTCGCCAGTTAAATACTTAGCAATTTTATTGGCTGCATCAGCAATATCGGCTCTGTCTGTAGAACGCAAATAACGATCCATTGATTCATCGTAACCAAAAGTAGAAGTGGTAGCACCGATTTCGGCACCCATATTACAAATTGTACCTTTTCCTGTACATGACATTGCTTTTGCTCCTTCTCCAAAATATTCAACTATGGCACCTGTTCCACCTTTTACAGTAAGGATTCCGGCCACTTTCAATATCACATCTTTTGGGGCTGTCCAACCAGAAAGTTTCCCGGTTAATTTCACACCAATTAGTTTAGGGAATTTCAATTCCCAAGCCATTCCAGACATAACATCTACGGCATCTGCTCCACCAACTCCAATGGCTATCATTCCTAATCCACCTGCGTTTACAGTATGGGAATCGGTTCCAATCATCATTCCGCCCGGAAAAGCATAATTTTCTAAAACCACTTGATGTATAATTCCGGCTCCTGGTTTCCAAAAACCAATTCCGTATTTATCTGAAACTGACGAAAGAAAATCAAAAACTTCATTGCTTTGTGTTTTAGCACGAGCCAAATCGGTAACAGCATCTACTTTTGCTTGAATTAAATGGTCGCAATGCACCGTTGTTGGCACAGCAACTTTACTTTTTCCTGCGTGCATAAACTGTAACAAAGCCATTTGAGCTGTTGCATCTTGACAAGCTACTCTATCTGGTGCAAAGTCAACATAATCCTTCCCGCGCACAAAAGCGTGACTTGGATTACCTTCCCAAAGGTGATTGTATAAAATCTTTTCTGTTAAAGTTAGCGGACGACCAACGATTTCTCGGGCTTTATCAACACGAGTGGTCATATTTTCGTACACTTTTTTAATCATTTCAATATCAAATGCCATAATAAATTGATTAGTTAGTTTGAGTTGCAAAATTAACGATTCTAGTTGGATTTTAAAAATTTTTTAATAAAAGCTAGATTTTGACGAAGTATTATTTCCGAATATCTATTTACTATAATAAATCTCCAATAAAATAAAATTATTGGGTACAAAATTTGGAAATTCGTATTATTTCTGCCTTGAAATGACAATTCAGCAATTGAGGAATTGCAGCTTACAATTTGGAGACTTAACACTTGATGATTCCAAAAAAATAAATACTCCTTAAAAAAATATTTTTTACGGGTACTTTTCATCACGCCATTTTAAAATTGGTTTTTCGAAATAGGTGTAAATTAAATACGCAACTACAATAACTGTTGAGAGATAGCTGCAGACATACACTATCATTTCGAATGGTTCGTTGATGTGTTTTTCGCAAACTATTCGATATAAATAAAGAATTATAAAATAATGATACAAATAAATTGAATAAGAAATTTTACTAATAAAAACCATTGGTCTTGAAAAAAAAGAATTTGATGAGTGCCAAGAAGAAAAAAACGGAAGTGAAAAAAATACGCTTAAAGAAGCAATAGGTAAATAAAATACATTCCAAAACAAAGGATATTTATCGATAGTTAAATTAAAGTAACCGATGCCAATAAGTAAGAAAGCAATCAGCACAAAAGCAATTAACAACGACCCATTAATGAATCTCTCAATATTTTTTTTATAGTTATTCAACAGCCACGCACCTAAAACACCATAAATTATTGCATCAATTCTATACCAAATCACTGCTTTAACGTGCGTATTCCAATAATTTACATCTGTTGAACCTATATTAAAATGATAAAATAATTTGGTAATAAAAAAAATAATCAGAAGCAAAATGGTAGTTGCCAAAAAACCAATATTTCGATTTTTAATTTTAAAAAACAATAACGAAACTAATGGTAATAAAACATAAGTATATTCTTCGATAGACAAACTCCAAGATTCGTTAAAAAATAAAGGTTGCATTACACTATTTTGAAGAAAAATAAAATAACTCCATATTCGATCTGGAATAACCTTCCAAACAAAAAACGCTAGAAAAAGATTTATTGTTAATGCTAAAAAATAATTCGGCAACGTGCGCAACCAGCGTCGAATCCAAAAAACACGAACAGTATTTATAGAAAAATCATCTAACACGTACAATTTATAAAGAACATTGCCGATTAAATAACCACTCAAAACGAAGAAAATTTCTACTCCATAAAATCCACAAAAATTGAATAATTCAATTCCTTTAAAATAAAAAGAGTCAAATAAAAGGGTTGTATGTGCGCTCAAAACCATCAAAATGGCAACCGCACGCATTAAATCTAAACCATAAATACTTTTTTGATTATTCATAAAAAAGAATTTAAAGACAAGATAAAGAAAAAATATGGTCTTCTGTTAAAACAAAGAACTAATTATATTTTCGATAGTAATTCCTTCTGCGTCGGCTTTGTAGTTTTTAACCACCCGATGTCTTAATATTCCAATGGCAACTGCTTTTACATCTTCGATATCTGGTGAAAATTTACCATTAAATGCTGCATTTGCTTTGGCTGCTAAAATTAAATTTTGTGAAGCTCTTGGACCTGCTCCCCAATCGATATAGTTTTTTATAAAATCAGTAGACAAGGCATTGTCTGGACGGGTTTTGCTCACCAAAGTAACTGCATATTCTATCACATTATCGGCGACAGGTATTCTTCTAATCAATTGTTGAAAATCGATGATTTCTTGCGCTGAAAAAAGGGGATTTACCGTAACTTTCAAATCAGAAGTTGTACTTTTTACTACCTGAACTTCTTCAGCAAAAGAAGGATAATCCAACTTAATTGAAAACATAAAACGGTCTAACTGTGCTTCCGGCAAAGGATAAGTTCCTTCTTGCTCAATTGGATTTTGTGTCGCCAAAACAAAATACGGTAAATCTAGTTTATAATTGTGACCCGCAATTGTTACGGCTCTTTCTTGCATAGCTTCAAGAAGTGCTGCTTGGGTTTTTGGTGGGGTTCTGTTAATTTCATCCGCCAAAATAATATTAGAAAAAATTGGGCCCTTTAGGAACTTAAACTGACGATTTTCATCCAAAATTTCGCTACCCAAAATGTCCGAAGGCATTAAATCTGGTGTAAATTGGATTCTTTTGAAATCTAAACCTAACGCTTGGGCAATTGTGTTCACCATCAAAGTTTTTGCTAATCCAGGC
>CALPKO020000102.1 GCA_943324165.2 Bdellovibrio sp. ZAP7
ACGCTATTACGGACTTTTAATGTACCCGGAGCCGGAGTCGAACCGGCACGGTTTCCCACAGGTGTTTGAGACCAGCGCGTCTACCAATTCCGCCATCCGGGCATTAGCAGACGAAAAATACAACAGTATTTGTTCGCAATAAATCAATAACTAAATATTTATTGACTCTTTAACACTGTGCAAAAATATAAAATATAATCAGACTTTCTAAAAAAATAGTCGAAATTTTTCTTCTTTACTTCGATTTAATTCCTAAATTTGCACCTCGTTAAAACGACACACAACTAACTAACTACATCCGAGGTGTTTATAACCTTCCCCTTTATACATTCGATAAAGCGGAAGAAAAGTAATACACCACGGAATAAAACAACACATTAAAATGTCACATCAAGAACCAGAAGCAAAAATTTTTGCTTGTTCCCAAAGTGTATATTTAGCCGAACAAATAGCTGAAAAGTATGGTGTTCCGCTTGGGAAAGTAACATTCTCTAAATACAGTGATGGCGAATTTCAACCTTCTTATGAAGAGTCAATTCGTGGATTAAGGGTATTTATTGTCTGTTCAACCTTTCCAACAGCTGATAATTTAATGGAACTATTGCTAATGATTGACGCTGCAAAAAGAGCATCGGCAAGACACGTAACGGCAGTTATTCCTTATTTTGGCTGGGCACGTCAAGACAGAAAAGACAAGCCAAGAGTGCCAATTGGAGCTAAATTAGTTGCTAATTTGCTCGATGCAGCAGGTACAACAAGAGTAATGACCATGGATTTGCATGCAGATCAAATTCAAGGTTTTTTCGAAAAGCCGGTTGACCATTTATTTGCTTCAACCATCTTTTTGCCTTACGTTAGAAGTCTAAATTTAGATAATCTAACGATTGCTTCTCCTGATATGGGAGGTTCAAAAAGGGCTTATGCGTATTCTAAATTTTTAGAATCGGATGTGGTAATTTGTTACAAACAAAGAAAAATCGCTAATGTAATTGACTCGATGGAGTTAATCGGAGAAGTGAAAGGAAGGAATGTAATTCTTGTTGACGACATGATCGATACAGGAGGAACACTCGCAAAGGCGGCAGATTTGATGATAGAAAAAGGAGCTTTGAGCGTAAGAGCAATTTGTACGCATCCAATTTTATCGGGTGACGCTTACGAAAAAATAGAAAATTCTAAATTGCTCGAATTGATAGTAACCGATTCAATTCCGTTGAAAAAGCAATCGAATAAAATTAAGGTGGTGAGTTGTGCACCGCTTTTTGCAGAAGTAATGCAAATGGTACAAAACAACACATCTATTAGTGGGAAGTTTTTGATGTAAGAAGAAGATTAAAGAAAATAGACCGCTTCGCTGAAAGAAAAAAGATTGTTTTAAGAAAAATAATTTTGAAGTTTAACAGGAGAATGCGTTAGGGATAGAGGCAGGCACCATGTGCAGCCGAAAGCCCGACCCGATAGGGAAACGCCCAAAAAAAGATTAAAAAAGTCGAACGTTAGAAAAGGGATAAAAACTGACAACTCACAACCGACAACCGATAACAAATTTTTATTATTAACTATATATTTTTACAATGAAATCGATTACAATTAAAGGATCAGAAAGAGAAAGCGTGGGCAAAGTTGCGACTAAAGCCTTACGTAATGCTGGAGCGGTTCCTTGCGTGTTATACGGAGGAAATCAAACAGTTCATTTTTCGGCAGACGAAAAAGCTTTCAAAAACTTGGTTTACACTCCAAACGCGCACACTGTTGCGATTGAACTTGGAAAAACAACCTACAATGCAGTGCTTCAGGATATTCAGGTTCACCCTGTTTCTGACAAAATTTTACACATTGACTTTTTTCAATTGTTTGACGACAAAGAAATTACAATGGAAGTACCAGTAAAAATTACAGGAGTTTCTCCAGGGGTTTTACTTGGTGGAGTTTTGCGTTTAAACACAAGAAAATTAAAAGTAAGAGCGTTACCTAAAAATCTTCCTGATTTTGTTGAAGCTAACATCTCTGAATTAGAAATGGGTAATAAATTGTATGTTACAAAATTAGTAGCGGACAATTATAAATTATTGCATCCAGAAAACACAGTTGTTGCTCAAGTAAGAATTTCTCGTGCAGCTATGAAAGCGGCTCAAGAGGCAGCAAAAGCAGCAAAAGCGCCTGCAAAAGGGAAGAAAAAATAATTTTTTCAAAACCAATATTCAAAAAGCATCAGTTGTACGACTGGTGCTTTTTTTTTTGAATATTACATATAACTTTTACAATGCCTTTTTTAGTTTACAAGCACTAAAAACAATACAGCCCGTTGTTTATTTAAATTACTTAAATAATTCAAGTTTTTAATAAAAAATCCTGCCAATTAATTAATTAGCAGGATTTTTAAATTTATACTAGTAATTTTTGATTAGCTACATAAACAGTGCTCGTAATTCGGTAGCTTCTTGTGGTTTCATTTTGCCTGCTAAAACTAGGCTCAATTGCTTTCTGCGCAAAGCGGCGTCAAAGCGTTCTTTTTCTAAATCAGTTTCAGGAATAACTTGTGCAACTTCCACTGGGCGACCAGTATCATCGACAGCAACAAAAGTATAAATGGCTTCATTTGCCTTTGTTCGATTGCCCGATTCACGATCTTCTACCCAAACATCTAGGAAGATTTCCATCGAACTTTTAAAACTTCTAGAAATTTTGGCCTCAACAGTCACCACGCTTCCAAGCGGAATGGCGCGATTGAATGCCACATGATTGACAGAGGCGGTTACTGTAATTCTTCTTGAATGTCGCCTTGCTGCGATGCTCGCTGCCCGGTCCATCCTTGCCAAAAGTTCTCCTCCAAAAAGATTGTTTAATGGATTGGTTTCACTTGGCAAAACTAAATCTGTCAATATGGTCAAACTTTCTGAGGCAGGTTTTGGAGTCATCATTTTTTTTGCAAAGATAATTACGTTCAAAAAAAAATCCCGAACAAATCGGGATTAATTTTAAATTTATTTCAAATCTTTGATCATTAACCAAGCTTCCGGGCTTTCGGTTTTGCGAATTTCCTGAAGCGCTTTTTGTGCGTCCAAGTAGGTTGGATAGCTTCCGAAAAGCACTGGGAAAAGACCAAAATTATTTTTCTCTATTCGTCTAGCTTTGAAACCTAAATTGCTTAATTTTTCAAAAATACGTTGTGCATTGCGCTCATTTCTAAAAGCGCCAGCCACAATATGGTAATTCATGTCAGTTTCTTTAATTGCAAGAGTAACATTTGGCAAAGGGCTTTTGATGAAAAAAGTAGCTTCTTGAATTTTATTTTGAACTTCTTTTTGAACTTGATTTTCAACAATTTGAGCTTGTTCTAGTTGTTGATTTTGGTAAAAATTATTTCCAAAAAAACCAATTGTTCCTAGGCCAACCATAAAAACAGCAGCGTATTTCAAATAAGAATTGCCTTCTTTTTGCGCTGGAACTAAAACAATCGTTTCTTTTTCTTGAACGATTTCAACTTCTTTTTCAAGAAGTTCTCTTTTGATTTTTGGTGCAATAAAATTACTTAAACCAAAAGCATCTGTAAAAAAGTTGACTTGATTAGAAGGTTCAAAAACCAAGTTTCCTTGAAAATTCAAACCAATTGTGCCAATATTTTTTAAAATAATATTTTGGTTGTTTTGCAAACCACTTTTCCAAAGCTCAACTTCTTTATTAATTTCTTGAACAGCAGTTTCGTAATCAATTTTTTTTGATTGTGCGATGTGATTGGCAAGCAATCCATCATTGTTTTTCAGATAAAAATTAAAAGAAATTACTTTCTTAGGAGGATAAAATGAGTTTGTTCCATCAAGCAATTGCGCCGATTGAATTTCGGTCAAAAAAGCGCCGAAAGCAGGAACGGTAACGCATTGATGACGGTACAAAAGTTGTCCGATGTAGGATTCTATATTCATAGAAACAAAGTTAAAAATTATGTATAAGCGACAAAATTTTATTAACAAATTTTATTAACAATTTAAAAAAAATGTATAAATTGACCCTCAAATACTTACTATGAACGAGCAAGAATTATTTCATCTTTTGGCGTTACAAAAAGTCGATGGCGTTGGCGATATTATGGCTAAAAAGCTCATTAATCATTGTGGGAATGCGGAAGCTATTTTTAAAAATAAACCTTCCCATTTAGCTAAAATCGATGGCGTTGGAGCAATTTTACTAAAAAACCTAAAAAATAAAACCATTTTTGAAAGTGCAGAAAAAGAGTTAAAATTCATTAAAAGTAATGCCATTAAAACTTTATATTTCCAAGATGCAAGCTATCCAGATAAATTGAAGCATTGCATCGATGGCCCAATTTTGTTGTTTGCATCGGGCGATTTTGAAATTAATCAGCGCAAAATAATTAGTATTGTTGGTACAAGGCAAATTACGTCTTATGGAACTGAATTTTGCAAAAAATTAATTGCCGATTTAGCGCCATTAGACCCAATAATTGTGAGCGGTTTTGCCTATGGCGTTGACATCGTCGCGCATCAAGCGGCAATGGACCACAATCTAACTACAATTGGCGTTGTAGCCCATGGGATGAACCAAATTTATCCAAAAACACATTCGAAATATGTGGCAAAAATGGAAAAAAACGGAGGTTTCTTGACTGAATTTTGGAGTGATTCAAATCCTGAAAAGGAGAATTTTGTACAACGCAATCGGATTGTCGCTGGGATTTCAGAAGCTACAATTGTTATTGAATCGGCAGAAAAAGGAGGATCGTTGATTACGGCTAATCTGGCCAACGATTATAACCGTGATGTTTTTGCCGTTCCCGGAAGAATTTCGGACAAATTTAGTCAAGGTTGCAATAATTTGATTAAAACCCAGCGGGCAAATTTGATGAACAGTGCTGCAGATTTAATTTATATTTTGAATTGGAATCTCGAAGCACAAAATAATAAAACCAAAACTGTCCAGAAGCAACTTTTTGTAAATTTGGACAACGACGAGCAAAAAATCTATGATTACCTGCAAAAAAACGGAAAACAATTGCTCGACATAATTGCCTTGGAATGCGATTTTCCTATTTTTAAGATTTCTGGAGTGCTACTCAATTTGGAATTAAAAGGAGTGGTTCGTCCGTTGCCAGGAAAGTTGTTTGAAGCGATATAATTGGCTTATTATCGCCAAATTGATTGCTTCAAAATACTATCAAAATCATTGGTTTTGATAAAATAAACCAATCGAATGATCTGATAAACAACTAAAATAGTGACTAAGAAATAAGCCGTTTTTTTATTGTATAAATAGGCGTTAAAATATTCTTTTTTGGTAATTAGTTCAGTTGTCAAAACAACAATTGTTACTAAACTAAAAAGAACTAAAGATGGTCCAAATAAGTGAAAAGTCAAACTTCGCCACAAATCTCCTTCATAAAAATAAACCAAAGATTTTGTGATGCCACATCCGGGACACGGAAAACCTGTTAACATTTTCAACGGACAAAGCGATTGCGCTGTTTCAAGGTGATTGTCAGCGTCATTAAGCATAAAAAAAAACGGAATGATCAGCGTGAAAAGAGCGCCGAGAATCCCGTAAATTTTACGTTTTTGAATGGTATTATTTGTAAAGTTTGTTGATGTCACTTTGTACAATCATTGCGGCAACTATCGGTAGCCATTAAAATAATAATTTAAAATAAATCTATTTTTCTTGCATTTAAATTGCTCTCAATTGCAGCTGCTATAATGTTCATGACGTTCCAACCATCAATAGCAGTTACAGGTAATCTGTCTTCAAAAACAATCGCGTAGTACAAGGCATCAAAATAGTAATAGTAATTTCCTTTTAAGGTTGGTATCTTTTTTCTTATCCAATCACCATTTATTTCTACATTTAAAACGCCTTCATTTTCAATTAATTCGGTTCCCCAATTTTCTAAATTAGGTTTATTTCCAAGTTTCAATTCGTCTTCTTGCACATCGCCACGGGTTTTGAGGAACGAACCTTTTTCTCCATGAAGCGCATAAGATGGAACAGGTTCTTTAACAAAAAAACCAGCTTTCAATCGCACTCTAAAATCGTCATAATAAAGTAAAATATCAAAATAAT
>CALPKO020000103.1 GCA_943324165.2 Bdellovibrio sp. ZAP7
AATGTCATCGAAACCTTGTGCTACAGCAGTAAATTGATAGGCTTTTGTTGTTAAGTTAAAAGTAACATCATAAACACCTGCTGGTGTTGGAATGTTTGCTCCTCCAGGAGTGCCCGTACCTGAAGGGAAAGTTGCCGCTCCCCAGTTGTTATCCCAACTTGCGTTTTGTCTAAATTTTGCACCTCCTAAAGAGAATGTAAAATTAGACAATGTGTAAATGTTGTTGTCAGATGTTGTCATGTTTACATCTGTTCCCCAACCGCTAACACCGTCTCCAATCATCGAGATGGTTTGCGCGTTACTAGTACTTGCCATTGCGAAAAATGCAAATACTAAATAAATAATTTTTTTCATAAAAGTTAAAATTTTTGTTAATAATTATGTAAAAGTAAAAAAAAAGAGCAGATAAAAAACTGATACAATAATTATATATGAAGCTACAACGTTTTCGTGTTAACAAGTTTTTTTTTGAAACATACTGATTTTACGATAGCTAGTGAATAAAATCAGATGCAAATATCTACAATCAGTAATAATCTGCCACGATTATTGGCATTGACAATATGAAGTGTTTTTTTATCAAATTTTTTTAGGAATCTCAATTCTTCCATTGTTTAAAAAGTTTTAGCAACATCAAAATATTATTATTTAAAATTTATAAATCTAATTTTGATTTTTCTACTTTTACGACAAAATCAAATTGTAACACAATGTCTCAAAAACGACTTTTCCTTCTCGATGCTTACGCACTTATATTCCGTGGTTATTTTGCTTTTATAAAAAATCCTCGCATTACTTCTACGGGTATGGATACTTCTGCAATCATGGGTTTTATGAACGCCCTTATGGATGTTATCAAAAGAGAAAAACCTGACCATTTGGCCGTTGCATTTGACAAAGGAGGAAGCGATGTTCGCTATGAACTTTATCAGGAATACAAAGCCCATCGCGATGAAACACCAGAAGCGATAAAAATTGCAGTACCTTATATCCAAGAAATTTTGCGTGCGATGCACATTCCTATAATTGAAGTGGCCGGCATCGAAGCAGACGATTTGATTGGAACAATTGCAAAACAAGCCGAAAAACAAAATTATCAGGTTTTTATGGTAACGCCCGACAAAGATTTTGCGCAATTGGTTTCAGAAAATATTTTCATGTACAAACCAGCTCGAATGGGCAATGATATTGAGATTTGGGGAATTCCAGAAGTGCTGAAACGATTTGAAATCGAAAGACCAGAACAAGTGATTGATTTTTTGGGAATGATGGGCGATGCCGCGGACAATATCCCAGGATTGCCAGGCGTGGGAGAAGTTACCGCCAAAAAATTATTGAAAGAATTCGGAACTATGGAAAACCTTTTGGCGAATACAGACAAGCTGAAAGGTGCTTTGAAAGATAAAATTGAAGCCAATAAAGAAAAGGGAATTTTATCTAAAAAACTAGCAACTATTTTGCTTGACTGCCCTGTGACTTTCAATGAAACCGACTACGAATTATCTCAACCAGACATCCAAAAAACAGATGAGTTATTCTTGAAATTAGAATTTCGTCAGATGAAGACGCAATTTGATAAATTATATAATAGCCCCCTAACCCCCGAAGGGGGAACTGAGCAACAAAAAGCTAATAAAGTTGTTGCCAAAAAAACTAGCGAAGATCAGTTTGATTTGTTTGGTTTTTCTGATGAAAATGATGAAAGTGAAAACATAAAAAGCCAATATGGAAATTTGGAAAACACAACTCATTTTTATCAAATTATACAAGGTGATTTGGCTTTAAAATTATTTCTACAAAATTTAATAAATCAAAAATCAGTTTGTTTTGACACCGAAACTACAGGAATCGATGCTTTGAATGCCGAATTGGTTGGAATGTCTTTTGCTTTTGAAAAAGGGAAAGCATTTTACATCCCATTCCCAGAAAATCAAGAAGAAGCACAAGTATTGGCGGATAAATTTAAGCCGTTTTTTGAAAGTGAAACCATCGAAAAAATTGGTCAAAATATTAAATATGACTTAAAAATCCTTTCGCATTATGGTGTTACAATAAAAGGAAAATTATTTGATACTATGATTGCTCACTATTTGATCAATCCAGATATGCGCCACAATATGGATGTTTTGAGTGAAACTTATCTCAAATATTCGCCTAAATCTATTGAAGATTTAATTGGTAAAAAAGGTAAAAATCAAAAGTCTATGCGCGATGTTGCGTTAGAAGAAATCAAAGAATATGCAGCCGAAGATGCTGACGTTACTTTTCAATTGAAACAAAATTTTAGTCCAATTCTCGACAAAGCGGAAACAAAAAAATTATTCGACGAAATCGAAACACCACTAATTCCTGTTTTGGCAGCAATGGAATTGGAGGGAATCAATCTCGATGTGCCATTTTTAAATGCTATGTCAATAGAAATGGCAAAAGAAAGTGCCGAATTAGAACAAAAAATTTATGAAACTGCCGGAGAAAAATTCAACTTGGCCTCACCAAAACAATTGGGCGATGTTTTGTTTGATAAACTTAAAATCGGAGGCACAAAACAAAAGAAGACCAAAACAGGGCAATATGCTACTGGTGAGGAAGTACTTTCATATTTAGCCAACGATAATCCTATTGTTAAAGACATTCTCGATTGGCGGCAGATGGTGAAATTACAAAGTACTTATATTGATGCTTTGCCCAACCAAGTAGATAAAAAAACAGGTCGCGTTCATACCGATTATATGCAAACTGTCGCCGCCACCGGAAGGTTGAGTTCTAATAATCCAAATCTACAAAATATTCCAATTCGTACTGAAAGAGGTCGATTGATTCGAAAAGCATTTATTGCTAGAAACGAAGATTATACTTTACTTTCTGCGGATTATTCTCAAATCGAATTGCGTATCATTGCCGCATTATCAGGGGAAGAAAATATGATTTTGGCTTTCAAGAACAATGAAGACATTCATAAATCAACGGCAGCAAAAGTTTTTAATGTTCCTTTAGAAGAAGTTACAAAAGAACAACGAAGCAACGCAAAAACGGTAAATTTTGGAATCATTTATGGTGTTTCTGCCTTCGGATTGAGCAACCAAACTTCTTTATCCAGAAAAGAAAGTGCAGAATTAATAGATGCTTATTACCAAACTTATCCTAAACTAAAATCCTACATGCAAAACCAAGTCGATTTTGCAAGAGAAAATGGCTATGTGCAAACCATTTTAGGTAGAAGACGTTATTTGAAAGACATTAACTCCGCCAACATGATGGTAAAAAGTGGAGCTGAACGTAATGCGGTAAATGCTCCTATTCAAGGAAGTGCGGCCGATGTAATCAAAATTGCGATGATTAATATCCACAAAAAATTAATTTCAGAAAACTGGAAATCGAAAATGCTATTGCAAGTGCATGATGAATTGGTTTTTGATGTGCACAATTCCGAACTAGAAAAAATCCAACCGATGATCAAACACGAAATGGAAAACGCTTTCATTATGGACGTGCCACTTGAAGTAGAAATTGGGTTGGGAAAAAATTGGTTGGAAGCCCATTGATTTTAGAAATGAAATTGTGAGGTTTTCAAAAGTTGGGCGTTTCCCTTCGGGTCGGGCTTTCGCACTCGCTTTTTTGTTCAATTGCTTTGGGCAATTGAACAAAAAGAGCTCAAACAATTACTCAATCCCTAACGCAAATCCCGTTAATAAACCTATTTTAAATTTCTCATTACCAAAAATAACAACAAAATGACCAAGCAAGAACGGGTTTCATTTGTAGTAAATACTTTAAAAGAAAAATACCCAACCATTCCAATTCCTTTAGACCATAAAGATCCTTACACATTGTTGATTGCAGTTTTGCTTTCTGCGCAATGTACCGATGTTCGCGTCAATCAAATTACACCAATTTTGTTTGCGAAAGCAGATAATCCTTATGATATGGTAAAAATGTCCGTTGAAGAAATTAAGGCAATCATTCGCCCATGCGGATTATCACCAATGAAGTCTAAAGGCATTCATGGTTTGTCTGAAATCATAATTGAAAAATACAATGGCAAGGTGCCACAAAGTTTTGAAGCTTTAGAAGCATTGCCAGCAGTAGGTCACAAAACGGCAAGTGTTGTGATGAGTCAAGCATTTGGTTTCCCTGCATTTCCAGTAGATACGCACATTCATCGGTTAATGTACCGTTGGAATTTAACCAATGGGAAAAATGTAGTTCAAACAGAAAAAGATGCAAAACGCATTTTTCCCGAAGCAATATGGAACGATTTGCACTTGCAAATCATTTGGTATGGCAGGGAATTTTCGCCAGCAAGAGGTTGGAGGTTAGAAGATGACATCATTACAAAAACAATCGGCAGGAAATCTGTTTTGAATGAATATTACAAAAAAAATCCCGCTAACTTGTAACGGGATTTAGTTTAATTCGCAATGTTTTCAAACGTGAGTTTGCCCACTTTTAAAAAGCTTAATGCTTTAGAGTAATTTAATAAAAAAGAAACGGTTTCTTTTTTTGGTTCCATTTTCGGAGCTGAAAATGGTTTTTTAGAGTAAATTTTTGCCATAATTGCTATTTGTTTAAATAAACAACGCAACAAAAATTAGTTTATTGTTAATTGGTCATAATTATTTGATGTTTGTTAATAATTTTCCTCAAATTAATTACTGCATACCGCATCCTTCCCAAAGCAGTATTGATGCTAACGCCTGTTAATTCTGAAATCTCTTTAAAACTCAAATCTTGATAAATGCGCATCATCAAAACTTCTTTTTGGTCTTCAGGTAATTCTTTGATGATTTTTTTTATATCATTTTCAATCTGAAGCGAAATGATTTCATTTTCGATGGTTTCTGAATTGTCTGGTAAAACTGAAAAAATTGAAAATTCTTCAGTTTCTCTCAACATTGGCATTTTTCTAGATTTTCTGAAATGGTCGATGACTAAATTGTGCGCAATACGCATGACCCAAGGTAGAAATTTTCCTTCTTCGTTATAAGAATTTGATTTCAAGGTTTTAATCACTTTAATAAAAGTATCCTGAAAAATATCATCAGATAAATCTCTATCAGAAATTTTAGAATAGATAAAGCCGTAAATTCTGGTTTGGTGTTTTTCTATTAAAATTGTAAGGGCATTTTCGTCACCAGCAATATAATTTTTTACCAACAACGCGTCTGAATTTTGAACATTAGCCATAGGATTACCTTTTAGTTGAATTGAAATAAGAAGAGATTTTCTCTAAAAAGTAATTTTATTGTATAGGCTTTGTTATTTTGTTGTTAAATTATATCCAAATATTGCATAATATAATTTTAAAAAACAAATATAATATAAAATTTAACATTTCTAATCTACGAATATAATAATAATGGGTCTTGATTAACAAAAAAAGCACCTCTAAAGGAGGTGCTTTTCTAAAATATTTACATAATGAAAAAAAAATTATCTCACTATCATTTTTTTGACACTTCTATTACTTCCTGATGTAATCGCTAATAAATATATTCCTTTAGAAAGGTTGCGTGCATCAATTTTTTGCGTATCCGTTGAGGTTTCCATTACTAAATTCCCTACCATATTATAAATTTGCACTTTATCGATTTTATTTTTTGCATTGATAATAATAAAATCTTCTACAGGATTGATAAATGAAAATTCCTCCACTTCATTCACTGAATTGGTAGACAAAGTACAATTGCTTCCAACAACATAAGATTTGTAGGTTGTAGTCGAAAGACCGCCTGCATATGCAAATTTAACGGCATAATTGATTGTTGAACCGATAGTTTGGTTTGTGATAGTTTTTGTAAAAATATTTCCTGAAACGTTGGTCATTTGTGTTTCTGCAAACGGACTTTGTTTCCATAAAAATGCTACAACACCAACCTTATCTGTATCTAACATTTCAAAAGTGATTTTAACGGATGTTCCTATGGTTTCGAAAGTATAATTATATCCAACTGCAAAAACACCTTGTTGCGCTTGTATTCCTGTTCCAGAACAACTTAAAACAGTTGTTGTTGTTGCATTTAATGTTAACGGGTTTAAAGCACTTGTATTTCCTGCTACATCTGA
>CALPKO020000104.1 GCA_943324165.2 Bdellovibrio sp. ZAP7
GGTTTCACAATAATTAATTTTCATTTGCTCGCAGAGTCTATTTTTACTTTTTTCTTAATTTTGTTTTTGTTTTTCTTGAACAATTATTATAAAACAGCAAGTTTCAAATGGTTGGCTTATGCTTTAAGCATATTGATTTTAAGCATGTTGGTTAAGCCGGCTTCCAAATTCATAGCCGTAATTATTGTTTTATGTTTTCTAAAAATATTGTTGTTAAACTACAAACAAAAAGCGATGGCTCTACTTTACCTTTCTATTTTTGCTGTTTTGGTTCAGGTTTTTGGAATGAAACATCAATTTGGTAATTATACCATCAGTTATATTGATGTAGTAACCATTCATAATTACATTGGAAGCAAAGCAAAATGTATCGAAAAAGGAATGATTTATTCGCAAAATAAAAATCCAAGAGCAGATTATCTCTTTCAATTCAAAGTTTTTCGACAAAACGAAATTGCAAAAAGAGATTTTAAAGAACAACTATTAACTAATAAAATAAATCTTTTTAAAGCCTATATCGACAACTTAAGAAGTAATGTTTCGCATGGTTCAAGTGCAATTATTGATTGCGTAAATGAAAAAAAAGCAACTTCGTTTGAAACAGCTAAAAAAATAATTTATCTTATTTCGGCTGGACAAAACTTATTGTTGACTCTTGTAGGTTTTATTTTAGGAATTTATTTTGTTTTAAAAAACAGAAAAGCCAACTTATTATTTGCTAATGTTGGCTTTTTGATGATTTATATTATTTTGGTGTCAGGGATTTCTTGCGGTCAAGGCGATCGATTTAGTATCGTTGTTTATCCGTTTTGTATTTTGTTGATTGCAAAATTTTTACAAGAAATTAAGTTGTTTTCTGCACCACTTCAAAAATAGTTCCATCTTCGCATTTCAGTGTTTTGGCTGGAAATTTCATTAACAATGCATAATTGTGGGTTGCCATAATCACAGTTTTTCCGTTTTCGTTGATTTTTTTTAGAACTTCTAAAACTTCAACACTAGTTTGAGGATCAAGGTTTCCTGTTGGTTCATCTGCCAAAATCAATTCTGGGTCGTTAAGTAATGCACGTGCAATTGCAACTCTTTGTTGCTCGCCACCAGAAAGTTGATGAGGCATTTTTTTAGATAAACTTTTCATGTCTACCTTTTCTAAAACTTCTTCGATTTTCAGTTGCATTTCTGATAAGTCTGTCCAACCCGTTGCTTTAAGTACAAAAATCATATTTTCATACACACTTCGGTCGGGTAAAAGTTTGAAATCTTGAAAAACAATACCAATCTTACGACGTAAATAAGGAATTTTATCCTCTTTTAAGGTCGCTAAGTCAAAATCGACTATACTGGCTTGACCTTCTGTCAAAGGCAAATCGGCATAAAGTGTTTTCATAAAACTACTTTTTCCCGAGCCAGTTTTTCCGATGATATAAATAAATTCACCATGCTGTACTTCTAAATTTACATCGGACAGAATCTTATTATTTTCTTGGTAGATATTAACGTTGCGCAAAAACAAAACAGTTTGAGACATAAGATGGAATGGTATGAAAATGAAATTTTATAAAAATGTTACAGGTGATTATCCGACAAATTAATCGACTTTATAAGTATCAATAAATTCGTTAACGATTTGATTGCCTGTTTCTGGAATGCCCAAACCAGCTCCTAAACCCGGACTTAAAGTGTAATTATAAACCGTGTTAGCATGAACAACTCCGATGTTGTTTGCGAAATATTGCGTAGAAACGATTACATCTTGAGGTTCTAAAATTGTGATTGGAAAACCAAATTGTACCGTTGTAACTTTAATATTCAAGGTTGTTTTAGCTACTTTTACATCTGTGAAAGTAGCATTGTTTGGCGAAGTAAACGTTGCCATGTCTGCCTGTGCTACGGATTTAAGAGTGTAAGTAATTTTGATTGGAGTACCGTTATAATCTTGGTCAATTATGCCAGAAACAGTTGATAATGTTTCGTTTGCACTTGCGCCGGCGTTAAAAACTACAAAATCAGTAAGCGATAAATCTATTCCTACACCAGCAATGAAATTCAAATTTGGCTTTCCAGTCAATAAAAGCTTGTTGCCGTCTATTCTCACGCTGTTGTTGTTCAGCGTATTAGACATAAAACCAATTGGAGTTACTTCCGATTCAATTTTTTTATAAACGATATTATTGATTGTAGTGTCTTTGGCTACAAAAATAGAATCGTGGTCTATTGTTCCGGCGGTATCAACATTATAAGTCCAATAATTGGCAATCTTCAATGGAAAATATCCAGCTGCACTTGTGGTATTTGAATTAGAACTTGAATCGCTTGGCGAACAAGAAAACAAAAAAGCAGATAAAAAAACGGTCAAAAATAAACGGTATTTCATGATTTGTATAATTTTAAATAAAAAGCTAAAGTAATAAATCTTACTTAATGTTTTGAAAAAAATAAAGTCGAAATCATTTGAAATGAAAATAATCGTTGTTTTCTTTCTTTTTTATAATTATATATCGTAATATTGCAATAAAGATATATTCTTATGGGAGCTACAAAAACAGAGCATTTTACAGACAACCAAAATCAACTTTCAGTTTTGGCAAAAGCATTAGGACATCCGGCTCGAATTGCAATCAT
This sequence comes from Bdellovibrio sp. ZAP7, assembly GCA_943324165.2. Lineage (GTDB taxonomy): Bacteria > Bacteroidota > Bacteroidia > Flavobacteriales > Flavobacteriaceae > Flavobacterium. The sequence goes on from CALPKO020000104.1 coordinate 2,623, forward strand.
TGAGTACCTCATAAAAGTAAACACCTGTATTTGCGGAGATATTGTTAATGAATTGCCTTTGTCGCAACCAACAGTCTCTCAGCATTTAAAGGAATTAAAAAGCGCAGGGCTGATCAAAGGAAATATTGAAGGCAATTCAATATGCTATTGTATTAACGAAGCTGGATTTGAAAAAATCAAGCAATTTTTTCAACAAGTTACCAGTCATCTCGCACAAAAAAACAATTGTTGCTAATTAGTAAATCAATTCATTATGAGATTATCAGAAATAAAAACCATTTTAAGCACAGTTGAAACTGTAAATTTTGAATTAGAAAACGGAACGCAAGTGCCCGAGCATTTCCACGTTACAGAAGTAGGAATGGTCACAAAACACTTTATAGATTGTGGCGGAAAAGAGCGAATTGAAAAAACTGCTAATTTTCAGTTATGGGACGCCAATGATTTTGAACATCGGCTTAAACCACAAAAATTGCTAAATATCATTTCACTGTCTGAACAACTTTTGGGAATGGGAGATTTAGAAATCGAAGTCGAGTACCAAACCAATACGATTGGCAAATACAATTTAGGATTTGACGGTAAAAATTTTATTTTGCTTTCAAAAAAAACAGCTTGTTTGGCAATCGACGTTTGCGGAACATCAAAAGAAATGCTAAAACCTCAATTAAAAACTAATGTAGCCACTTGCAGTCCGGGTGGCGGATGTTGCTAAATAGTATGAAAGAGAAACTAATCAAATATAAAAAACCAATCATCATAACCGTATCAATTACGATTTTACAACTTATTTGGGGTTTTGACCCAAAATTTTGTATCATTAATATAATTTGGTTATTCGTTTAATAGCACAAAAACAATGAAAAAAGTATTAGTATTATGCACCGGAAATAGTTGTAGAAGCCAAATTGCAGAAGGATATTTGCGTTACTTCGCAAAAGAAAAAGCAACAATATACAGCGCTGGAGTTGAAACGCATGGCGTAAATCCGAAGGCAATTGCAATAATGAAAGAAGATGGCATTGCTATTTCTAATCATACATCGAACAACATCGACGAATATTTTGATATTGATTTCGATTTTGTAATTACAGTTTGCGACAATGCAAAAGAACGATGTCCGTATTTTCCAACAAAAGCCAAAAAGTTTCATTACAACTTTCCCGATCCTGCAAAAGCAATCGGAAGTGAAGAAGAAATTCTAAACCAATTTCGAATGGTGCGCGACATGATAAAAGCGTATTCTGAACAATTTGTAGCTAATAATATTTTGGAATAGGGGTAGAAGGTCAACACTTGCTAATACACTTGGCTTTATTTTTGGTAGATTTTTGGTATTTTGTATGTCCAACAGCCGCTCTGTTGGAGGTAACAGCGTCACTGTTGGAGGTAACAGCGTTACTGTTGGGGGCAACAGCGTCACTGTTGGGGGTAACAGCGTCACTGTTGGGGGCAACAGCGCCACTGTTGGAGGTAACAGCGCCACTGTTGGGGGCAACAGCGCCACTGTTGGGGGCAACAGCGCCAACGTTGGGGGCAACAGCCACTCCGTTGAGCCCAACAATAGCTTTATTTTTTTGAATAGCTGTTCTGAAAGTAAGAAAATGAGTGGTGGTCTATCAACTCCATTTTCGTTTTTTGAGAGTAAAAGCGTCGCATAGATAATGGCGTTTTTGCAGTAGCAGTGGTTTTTTTTAATATATTGGGTAAATGAATAAGTCTGACGTTTGTCCGACTTATCCATCCAAGTTAGGTTAGATAAGTCTGATTTTGTTCAATATATAAATGAGTTATAGATAATTGATTTGAAAATCGGAATTTCGAATTTACAATGAAGATTTGATATTAACCGAAAACCAAATTTAAATAATAAATAAAAATGATTTTAAATATAGTTTTGGGTATAAGCTGCATTGTTTTCGGAATTGGATTGATAAATTATTATCAAAACTTAGTTAAACATAATAAGCATGCAGGTTTGTCTTATGGATAGAGAAACGCAGGAATTGGTTTAATAATAATGTGAATTGGATTGATTTTCAGAAGCTTCAATTAATAAAAAGTTGTTGAAAAACCTCCCACTCTAACGCTAGAACAATGTCATTAAGGTAAGGATAAACGAAAATTGGATGGACGATTTTTGATTAACGATTGCAGAGTTCAGATGGCTAAGACCCGCAGAAACCGACAATTATTTAATTACCAATACCAAATCTTAAATCAAGAATCGTTAATCTTCAATCGAAAATCCCTTAACTTAATGACATTGAACGCGCCAATCTTTTCGCATGAAATTCTATAGCAAATTACCTACAAAACCTGGCCTTATTTCATTATTTTTGACCAAGGTTAAATTTTTAATAAACTAAAAATTATTACATTTGTTCAAAACATAAAAAAATGGCTGGAAATAGCTACGGCACAGTATTTAAAATTACCACTTTTGGCGAATCTCATGGTGCTGCTTTGGGTGGCATCATCGATGGTTGTCCTCCAGGAATTACAATAGATTTAGACGCTATTCAGCAAGAAATGAACCGCAGAAAACCGGGTCAATCTGCTATCGTTTCGCAAAGAAAAGAATCCGACGAAGTGCAATTGCTCTCTGGCATTTTTGAAGGAAAAACTACCGGAACTCCTATTGGTTTTATCATTCCCAATACCAATCAAAAATCTGACGATTATTCGCATATAAAAGACAATTATCGCCCGAGTCACGCCGATTATGTTTACGAAAAAAAATATGGTATCCGAGACTATCGTGGTGGCGGAAGAAGTTCTGCACGAGAAACTGCTAGTCGGGTAGTGGCAGGAGCAATTGCAAAACAAATTATTCCCGAAATCAAGATAAATGCGTTTGTGTCTTCTGTTGGTAACATTTTTATAGACAAACCTTATCAAGATTTAGATTTTTCTAAAATAGAAGCCAACATTGTGCGTTGTCCAGACGAAGCCACCGCCGAAAAAATGGAAACTTACATCAGAGAGATTCGCAAAGCAGGCGATACCGTTGGAGGTACCATCACTTGTGTGATTCAAAATGCACCAATTGGATTGGGCGAACCTGTTTTTGACAAATTGCATGCAGAATTAGGAAAAGCAATGCTGTCTATCAATGCCGTAAAAGGTTTTGAATTTGGAAGTGGTTTTTGCGGTGCACAAATGAAAGGCACCGAGCACAACGACCTGCACAACAACGACGGAACTACAAAAACAAATCTTTCTGGCGGCATTCAAGGTGGAATTTCTAACGGAATGGATATTTATTTTAGGGTGGCTTTTAAACCCGTTGCGACCATTATGCAAGAACAAGAAACACTCAATAATCAAGGGGATTTAGAATTGTCACA
>CALPKO020000105.1 GCA_943324165.2 Bdellovibrio sp. ZAP7
GCCAAATCACCTGCGTCGCCTAAACCAGGGACGATGTAATTTTTCTCGTTTAATTTTTCGTCTAAAGTGGCCACCCAAAGATGACAATTATCGGGCAAATGTTTTTCTAAAAAAGCAATGCCTTCAGGCGCAGCAATCACAACTGCAATATGAATCGCTGCAGGATTTCCTTTCTCTAACAATTTATTAAATACCGCAACCATCGACTGACCGGTCGCCAACATAGGGTCTATCAAAAGTAAATTTTTATTTTCAATAGACGGAACAGCTTGGTATTCTACTTTTATTTCAAAATTATCATCACCATTTTTGTGATAGCGATAAGCCGAAACAAAGCCGTTTTCTGCATTGTCAAAGTAATTTAAAAAACCCAAATGCAATGGCAAACCCGCTCTTAAAATGGAACACAAAACCAGTTCGTCTTCAATTTCGGCAGTTTTTTTTATGCCAAGTGGCGTTTGAATTGCAATGTTTTTGTAGTTCAAATTTTTACTCAATTCATAAGCCATTATTTCGCCAATTCTTTCGATATTCCTGCGAAAACGCATGCTGTCTTTTTGAACATTTACGTTTCTGATCTGACCTAAAAAATGATTTAAAATACTGTTGGATTGAGATAAATAATGGATTTGCATAAATATTTTGAATTTAGATGGCTGAATTTAGATTTTTGAAGTTAAAGATATATTCTTTTTCAAATCTAAAAAGTATATTTGTGTTTTAAATACAAATATATGTTTTCAAAGTTAGCTTATTCCGTTTTCGAGCAAAGCATTCGAGATTATCATCAGTTTGATAATGTTGATCAACCAATCAACAATCCGTTTCCAAAAGATAAATTTGAACATTTATTGTACCATAAAAATTGGATAGATACTGTTCAATGGCATTTTGAAGATATTATTCGTGACCCAAACATTGATCCAGTTGCTGCATTGACATTGAAAAGGAGAATCGATGCATCCAATCAAGAGCGAACAGATATGGTGGAGTATACTGACAGTTATTTTCTTCAAAAATACAGTCAGGTAAAAGTAAAAGATGGAGCAAAAATCAACTCAGAAAGTCCAGCTTGGGCATTTGATAGGCTTTCAATATTAGCTTTGAAAATTTACCACATGGCTGAAGAGGCTAATCGCACCGAGGCTTCTCAGGATCATAGAGAAAAATGCCAAGCAAAGTTAAATGTGCTTTTAGAACAAAGAACGGATTTATCAACAGCCATCGATGATTTGTTAAGTGATATTGAAAATGGTGTTAAATTCATGAAAGTGTACAAACAAATGAAAATGTACAATGACGACGAATTGAATCCTGTTTTGTATCAAAATAAGAAATGATTTTAGATTGCTGATTTAGAATAAAAAACTTGCAAAAACCAATTCAACATATTGCTGTCATGCGACTTTCCTCAATGGGAGATGTTGCGATGATAGTTCCTATTTTGAGGATTTTTGTAAATCAAAATCCAACAATAAAGCTGACCGTAGTTTCTCGTCCGTTTTTTAAACCTTTTTTTGATGAACTTGACAACCTGACCTTTTTTGCGTTCGATGAGAAAAAACGACACAAAGGTCTTTTGGGATTATGGAGATTGTATTTAGATTTAAAAAAAATAAAAATTGATGCTTTTGCCGATTTACACAACGTTTTACGGTCCAAAATTGTGAGAAACCTTTTCGCTTTAAGCGGAATAAAGGTAGCTTTTATTGACAAAGCTAGGGCAGAAAAAAAAGCTTTAACCCGTGCAGAAAATAAAATTTTCAAGCAATTACCGACCGTTTTTGAACGACATACAAAAGTTTTTGAAGCTTTAGGATTTGATTTAATAGTATCTATTCCAACATTTCCTGAAAAGGCAATCATAAGCCAATCGCTGTTAGATTTAATAGAAGAAAAAAACCTGAAAAGCGAAAAAAAACTAATCGGAATCGCTCCTTTTGCGCAATATTATGGTAAAATTTATCCTTTAGACTTAATGCAAAAAGTGGTTGATAATTTGGCATTGAATAAAAATTATAAAATCTTACTTTTTGGCGGTGGAAACAAAGAAATCGCAATTTTAAATGCAATGGCGCAAAACAATGAAAATGTAGTTGCTATTGCTGGTAAAATTAAATTTCTGGAAGAATTGCAACTCATTTCAAATCTTGATATCATGCTTTCAATGGATTCTGGGAATGCTCACATTGCTGCAATGTTGGGCGTAAAAGTTATAACCCTTTGGGGTGCAACTCATCCTTTTGCAGGATTTTCGCCATTCAATCAGCCATTTGAAAACGCTTTAGTTTCGGATAGAAATTTATATCCGAAAATACCAACTTCAATTTATGGAAACAAAGTTATCGAAGGTTACGGCGATGCGATGCGCACCATTTCGGTAGAGAAAATAATTGCAAAAATTAAATCTCAATTGTTGATTTGATTTTTTATGGCGACACTTTTTTAAAAAAATCCAAACTAGTTATAAAGTTGTGACCGTTTTTTTAAATTATTTTTAACAGCACTTGTTATAAAAACTAATCTTAAATTTGTAATCTTTCAAAATTCTAATTTCTTAATTGAAGAAGAAAATGGATAAAACTGTAAAAGTGGTAAATTATTCGTTGATATAATTAAGCAAAATATTGAAAAGACATAGACATTAATATTGAAAGATGATTTTTATAAAAAAAGTACTTTGTTTTGTTTTATTACTATCAATTTCATCAGCTTTTTCTCAAAAAAGTACGATAAATGGAGTTGTTTTAGACAATGATAATGCCGAACCCATTGAGTATGCTAGTGTAGCTTTATATAATCAGGACGGCAATGCTATTCTTGCAGGAGAATTAGCAAGTAAAAATGGAACTTTTACATTTCACTCAGTTCAAAAGGGAATATACAAAATCAAAATTTACTTTGTAGGATATGCTATTCGCTATTTCGAAAATATTCTTGTTGAAGAAAACCAAATATTGAATTTAGATACTATTCAATTACAACGAAGCAGCCAATCACTTGAAGAAGTAGTTGTTAAGACGACAAAAGCCAATTCATACAATAAAATTGACAGGCAACAATACAAAGCAGACCAATTTGAAACATCAAAAGGTGGAACTGCAATTGATATCATAAAAAATCTACCCTCTGTTTCTGTTAATGGGCAAGGTGAAATTAGTCTTCGTGGTTCTAATGGGTTTATGGTCTTATTAGATGGAAAACCAGTTTTAACCGATGCTCAAACCGTATTGAGTCAATTGCCAGCGAATACGATAGAAAATATTGAATTAATTACTGCTCCTTCGGCAAAATATGACCCTGATGGTAAAGGCGGGATAATTAATATTGTTACCAAAAAAGGAACAGCCGATGGAACGGCTTTTTCTACAAATCTAACTGCTGGTTTGCCAAGTACTGAAAATTATAACAATTTAGAAAAGACTAAGCGTTTTGGTGGCGATATAACTTTTAATTATAAAATCAAGAAATTAGACGTCACAATTAGTGCAAACTACCTGCGAAACGATGTTAATGGTTCTCGCGAAGGAAATGTATTTACTAAAAACCTTACAAACAACACTATAACGCGATTTCCGTCCAATGGGGAACGCAGTTTTGATAAGTACAACTATGGAGCCAAAACTGCTATTTCCTATACAGCAAATAAAAATGATGCATTTAATTTTGGGTTTTTGATAAGCAAAAAATTTCAAGCCCGTCGTGCAGATATTGTATATCATAATTCGACATCCAATTTATCCACCGATGCCTTAATAAGTCAAAATGCCTATTTTAATTCGAATTTACAAACGAAAGAGGGAACTTTCACCTTAACTAATCTTGATTACACACACACTTTTGCAAATAAGTCGAATATTACCGCTTCATTATTATACGAAAACGCTAATTTGTATGGCAACACAATCAATAAGAATTTAGATTTAATTACAGAATCAATTGTTTTGCAAGAAGTAAATAATCCTTACACCAATCCAATTGATGGCTTCCGATTTAAATTAGATTATGCAATTGAAATTGGTGCTGGAAAATTAGAAAGCGGTTATCAATATAGATATGATCAACAAAATGGAAAATTCGATTATTCCGTAACACCAATAACTGCTCAACCTGACGCTGCTAATTTTCGGGGAGCTGCAAAATCTGTAAATCATAGTAATGGACTGTATTCGCAATACAGTGGTAAATCCAATAAATTGAATTACGTAGCAGGATTACGATATGAATATTCAACGAGAGAAGTTATTTTGTCCACAGATACCAATCCTCATCTATTAAACTTGAGTAATTTATTTCCATCGGCAAATTTATTGTATGCTTTCAATTCATCGTGGAATGCGAAATTAGGTTACAGCAAAAGGATTCAACGCAATAATAATTTTGAGCTAAATCCAATACCAGAAAGAGAACATTCTGAAACTTTAGAACAAGGCGACCCCGATTTAAAGCCTCAATTTGTAGATTTAATAGAATTGGGGATGAACCATGGTTTTAAAAAAGGAAATTTATTTACAACTTTATATTATCAGAATATTAAAAACCCAATTCAAAGGGTGAATAGTGTTTATGCGGATGCAATTTTGAACAGGGTTTTTACAAATGCTGAGAAAGCAAGACTTGTTGGACTCGAATTTGGATCTAATTTTAAACCTTTTAAATGGTGCTCGATTTTTGTTGGTGGGAATATATATAATTATAAAATTAAAGGCAAATTGAATATATTGGGAGCAACTGCAATTGTAGATAATTCCAATTGGGTTTATTCTTATAATGTTAATAGCACCTTCAATTTAGAAAAAAACTGGAATATTACAACTAATTTAAATTACACATCTGCAAAGCCAACGGCTCAAGGTGAAGATTCTCGCTTTTTATCCCCTAATTTATCAATAAAAAAAGCGATTTTAAAAGGAAACGCCGCCATTAGCTTACAATGGCAAAACATCAATTTTGCCAATATGGGTGCTAACCAACAAAGAATCACGACCTACGGCGCTGATTTTTATACCACAACTAACTACATATACGAAACCAACGTATTAATGTTGAATTTTAGTTATAATTTTAATAAATTATCAAACAAAAATAAAATACCTGTCAGTGAAATTGGTGAAAAAGAATTTTAATAGATTAGTCCGCTCTACGAGAAGGAGTTAGCTCGCAAGTTTGTGCCAATGACCAAACCGCGCATAGCAAATCCTTTCGTAGACATGCGCAAAAAAATTCAAGCAAAACTTGAAGTTTTTTTTGAATTAAATGGTTTTGGCTTAATGCTACTTGGAGCGGGCTAATTATTTAAAGTTATAAAATTAAATTAACATGGCAAAGTAGGGATTTGCTGGCGAGCGATTAGCTATTTTGTTGTTGTTGCCGCAAGGTCTCTTGAATTTGCGGAGTGAAGAAATAAAATCATCAAAGATTATGGTACTGCGATACACACCATTTCAACAAATACAATAGTTACAAAAATTAAATCTCAATTGTTGATTTAATTTTTTATTTTCTAGTCAAAACAAAAGTCCTGCCACCTTGATTTAAAGTCATTTGGTTTTCAGAAGGTTTGAATGCTAACATTATTTTTGCAGCTTCAAATTCAAATTTGTCTTTTTCGGTTGCGGTTAACGGAAACGATGATTGACCGGTTGCTTGAGCAATCAAAGTTGCGTTTTCCTTAGTAATCATAATTTTAAGAGGAAAACTATCGCTTGAATATTCGCCTAAATATTGGTCTAAGTCTTCGGTTTTTAAAACCAATTCTTTAAAATCTGGAATAGTAAATGGTTTGTTAAAAAAATTACTCAAAGCCGCAATGGCAATGTTGTTATTGCTGTAAATGTTTCCATTGGAAGTCAATGCAATCGCTAATTTTTCTTCAGGAACATAACTTAACATCGAAGTAAATCCATCAATTCCTCCAGTATGTCCGTAACCAATTTTATCATAAAATGGTACTTTAAAAATGCCAAA
>CALPKO020000106.1 GCA_943324165.2 Bdellovibrio sp. ZAP7
CCTTTGAATTTTGTTGGTCTTCCAACGTCATTGTGTTGTTGGTACGCATCACTATCTCGGTGGCTAATTGCTTTGCACGTTTTTCAATCATTTGCTCTAGCGATTTGTTTTTGGGAACAAAGCCATACACCAATTGCATGTCCATAGCATTGGCAACATCACGTAAGGTCTTTAGTGTTATTGTTCCTGCTACTTCTCTATTCTCCATATCTTTTAGGCTTTGAGGAACAATAGATGCTTTAACGCTCAATTGACGTAATGACATTTGCAATGCAGTTCGCAATGTATGTATCCAACCTTTAGATGGTACGGTAGTATCCTTTAAAACCTGTAAAGGCAATAGTTTTTTATCTATTTGCCTTACAATTAAGTACTGTTTCGTGTTTTTCATCAGTTCATAAACTTTAAATTATATTGCAAAAATAAGCCTTTAAACTTAAATAAAAAAATTAATTTAAGTTTATAGACTTAAAATATTTATTTTTTATCAGCCTGTAAACTGAAACTTTATTCTAACGCTAAATTTAAAGATATTTAAATAGTTCCAAAATATCATACAAAAGCAACTATTACAAATATTAGTTTTTGTGAGTTTTCGACTATTATACATTAAAATACTATTAACTAAAAAGTTTGAATCATCACCACATAGTCTGAAAACACTTTTATTTTGTCAACTTGGGACAATGAGCTTGTTTTTTTTCTTTTACCTTTTTGAGTAGTTACTGGAACCAAATCGACGATGTTCTTTAGTAATACTGATTTTATGGCGTAATTCACATTTTCACTGTCGTATTTTTCTTTATTTAGTCTAGACACAATAATACCAACAACATTTCCTAAATCATCAAAAAGAGGTCCTCCGCTATTTCCGCTTTGTATTGGTGTTGTCACTTGGTATTTAGTAACATCTTCATTAATACCTGTTAAAGAACTAATTTTACCATCTGTAAATTTCACCGTTTCTCCCATAACATCCGCTAAGGGATAGCCCAAAGAAAAAACTTCATTTCCTACAGTAATTGTCTCTGAAGCCAATTGATATGGCAGTATTGGTAAAGGCACAAAAGTACTATCGGTAATTTTTATAATTGCCAAATCATTTGTTTTATCTGTTTGAAAAACAGTTGCTTTAAATTTTTTCTTTATCCCATTTTGTTTGCATAAAACCCAAATTTCTGATGCATCTTGAATTACATGATAGTTTGTGGCAATGAAACCCTCATTATTTACATAAAAACCAGTTCCACTTCCATTCCAATTGAACTTTCCTGTTTCCAGGCCGTTCTCAACTGACTCGTATGTTTCTGTATCCTTGAAAACAAAACTCTTTACTATTATCGATGGGGAATCAACCTTTTCCTCATTTAGAATTAAAATTTTAAAGGCACTTCCTTCCCATTCTTTTAATTTCTGGTTTTCCACTAAAACACCATTAATTGAATAGTAAATAGCATCCTCTTTTTTTGTTATTTTTAGTACGTTTTCACCTCCAACTTCAGTATTAATTGAAGTAGTTTTTTCAAACTTACTGCTTAAATACAAATTGTCTTCTAAATTTTCGATGGAGTAAGTCCCTTCATTGGATATCAAGAATCGGTTGGATGTGTTTTCAATTTGATTTTCATTCCATGAAATGCCATATTTCATCTTTGTATTATCTGTGTTTTTAAAGGTAACTTCTAAGGAAATATCATCGTAATTTTTCCATGATACATTTAAATTTATATTGAAGTTCTTATTGTTCTTCTCTTTTGAGAAAGCAACCTCAATACCTTCTTTGATTTCTTTGAAGTAGGAATCGTCACTTGCAGACCAATCACTTTGAATTTCAGACTTTATAAAATAATTTGAAATTACAGCCTTACATTTTTTATATTCATTACATACGTGACATATTGGCTCCCGAGCACCATTAGTAAATTTCACTATGCTTTTAATTGAACCATCTTGGTAATTTGTTAACCAGTTGCCGTTTTTCCAACCGTCAACCAAAATGCCCTTTTCGTATATTTTCTTATTGTCAAAGTAACTGATATAACTGCCGTTTTCCTTTCCATTTACATAAGTTTCTTCATAATTTCTCTCTTTGTTTTCTTTATTATAAATCCAGACACCGTTTTTCTTCCCATTCAAATAATCACCTTCAGAGCTAACGTTTCCATTTTTATAATAGATTATTGACTTGCCATTTAATGAATCCTTTTCATAATGATAAAGTGACTTAATCATTTTATCATCATCATAATAAATCCAAAGCCCATCTTTTTTTCCATTGTCAAAATTACCTTCGCAAGTAATATTTCCATTCTTTGAAAATTCATTGTAAATTGAAATAAATTTAGATTTAGCAATTGCCTCATAATTAAATTCGGTACAGTAGAATAAAGAACGAGTTTCTCCCGTTTTATAAAACGACTTATACTCATTTTTATCTGATTTAGTAAGTTCTATGTAATATTCATAATCATTACTATCGGCAACATCCCAATTTAGATTATAATAAATTTTGTCTGGTTGAGCATAAATATCAGAGGAAACACAAAGCAATAAGATATGGATTAAAAATAATTTTTTCATATTTTGATTTTTTAGTCGTTAAAATAAGTTGTAAACTATCTAATTTTCTTGTAGGTTAAAGTTCCATTATCATCTCCTGAAATAGTACAAATCAGAGTTGATTTATCAAGGAAAATAAATTCAGATTCCGTATTCCAATTGGTTTCTTTAAAATTGGTTTTTACATACAAATTGGTTTTGTTAAAATTCAAAGAAATTATATCAAGTGGTGCTCCGGATATAGCGCTAAATTCTGCCATTTGCATATTATTGCTGCAATCTTTCCAAATAACAATATGTGAATTACCTTCAGAGGACCAAAATCCAATGTAATCTTCATTTGTAAATTCAATAGCTGATTTAGTTTTAATATTACCTGCTGCATTATGAATTTGGGCACTTGAAATAAAGCTCGCAAACAAAACGGTAAATAAGATTATTTTTTTCATAAGATTTTAATTTAATTTATTATTTATTTGAATTTAGTGTAAGTAATGATATCTTTTATTTGACCTTTAACCTCACATTTTAAAGTGTATTTATCTATAAATGTATAGGTTGACTCAGTTTTCCAATTTGTTTCTTTAAAAACAGTCTTAACTACTAACTTTTCATCAATTAACTTCATTGATAAAAGAGTCAACAAGGCTCCATCAACAGTACTAAATTCAACCATTTGCAAATTTTTATTAACATCTTTCCAAAACACTAGCTGAGTAGCGTGCTTATCAGGTTCCCAATAACCAATTAAATCATCAGAGGTGAACTTTTCCTGACCAAAAATGTTGGATTGAACAAGGAAAATTAAAGCGATAATTAATAATGCATTTTTCATAATTAAAGTTTTAAAGGTTAAAAATCAAATAAATACAGACAGATTAAAATTATGTCTTTTGTCAATGTGCAAATTTTATTACATTGATTAATGTTCTGAAAAGTATAATGCCTCTATTGGTTGATTAATTTCAATAAAAGCATTACTCAGTTCTAGCATAAAGATTAAAACAAAACCTTCATTATATCTTCGTAGGTTTTCAATTCTCCGCGATGAATGTGCATCTGCACTTTTTGCATTCCTGGTTTACTTTTAATTAAACGTAAATCTGCATTTTTAAGATAGGCAAGTTGATTATCTTTTGTCAATCCCCATAGAATATTTTCATTTTCAGGATTGTATTTTATAGTTGAGGAATACTTAAATAAGGCATTCGTATTTTTTTCAACCAACACAACATTACTCAAAGAAATAGGTTTTCCGCTCTCATCCGCATACATTGGATTAATTTCACCGCCATTGGGATAACTTGTAGGTAAATCACAATTAACAAATCCAAAATTATTGATGCTTAATGACCTCACAATTTTTTCTTCGCCACTTAATGCTTTGATTTGTGATACTTTATGGGCACTAATAAGACCAAAATACTTATACCATTCAAATTTTACTTTATCTGAAAAGAGTTTTCTTTCTTTCAAAAGCTTACCATACTTTTTTTGATAAATTTTTAAGGCATTGTTATAATCTTGACCTTCTTCAAAAGCCAAGTAGCAATTGCATTTATTCTCTTTTCTTAAACCTCCATAACTGACAATAGAAGTGACTTCATAAATGCCATTGTTTAATGGCTTTACCTTCATTTCAAAGGCGTCTGAAATTTTGCATTTATTTAAATCAATAGGTTCAAAACGCACATTTTTATATGCTTCAATTTCAGGATACATTTTAGTTTCATCAACAATTGTAAAAGAGGCCCGTGTTGCCACTTTCGGCTCAGAGGGAATTGGTGGTAATGAATTTAATTCATTGTCCATACTTGAGCTGCTAATAGAATCTTTTCCTTTTTCAATCCACTTACCAGTCGTTTTATCCAAATCATATAAATTGAAATCCTTGGATTTTGTCCAGCTGTATAAATCAACTTTTATTTTATTAGAAGGATTTACAAATAGTTCATTATTGTTTGATTTGGCAATCAATTCTACCATTCCTGCCGACTCAAATACTTTTTCTACTCCATTATCATTAAACTCCATCGGGATTCCTGCAAGGTAAAAATCTAAAGGGTTATAAAACTCTCTAAAAGAAAGTTGAACCTTGCCCTTAATTATGTTTCCATCTTTATCCAAAAACGCATTTACAGGAATAGCTATTTTTGCTCCATGTTTTGAATACAATACATTGGGTTGGCTGGGATCAATAGTAAAAGTTTGATAAGGTATATCTAAACTAGGAATTGGTGGATTTGTTAGCAACTTTTTGTTACTAGTAACAACTTGTTTTGTTTTTTCCTTCGTTCTGCTGCAAGAGCAATCGCGCAAACTTAAAAGTGCAATCAATATTGCACTTGTGCCAAGGAGAATTTGGATTTTGGTTTTCTTAGTCATAATTAAAAAATTTAGTTGGTTAATATAAATATTCCCTATTATCAAATGGGTCTCGTATTCAGATTGTAAGAGATTTATATTTTTAAAGTAATTTTTTAATACATGGACGAAAGGTTTAAGGAAGGTTGTATTATTACAACGAAAAATATGTTAAAATATTGTTTAAGAAATAATTTAATTAACAAAAGGAATACAAATAAGTTTCATTAATAAAAAATTTGCATCAAAAATTGTAAACTTTTTTTGATTGCCTAATTTTGCTGCATTGATGTGGTGAACCATATAAAATGGGTTTAGATTTATTAATTAAGATTGATTCCGATGGTATAAAGCTTTTAATCCTCTTAAAAGACTTTATATTGCATAGCTTTTTGAGGAGCTGTTTTATAATTATAATTACCATCTCGATTATAGGCTACTGAATTAATTACATTATCAAAAGTTTGATAAATCTGAATTTTAGTCATTTTAAATCTGCCATTATTATTGGGATTTTGTGCACCAACAACATTTATAATTAAATCATCATGCTCATTCATTGGTTCAATTACAGCTTTAAGAAATGTTAATCTTGCTGATGAGTATTGAAAAGTTTGTGGTTTCATAAATTGTTTTTTTGTTTCTAGTTCATTAATAACGTTTTTACTTTGTTCTTTATCTTTTTTACTATCATCCATTGATACATTTATGTTATCATTTCGCTTCTTAATTGAAATTAAATAAATTCCAAGAGAGATAATAAGGACTATTAATATAAACAAGTGATTTGATTCATAAAACTCAGTTATTCTATTCATGATATATTAGTTTAAGATTAATTTTTACCTGTATTTTTTCCAAGAAAAATACTTTATAAAAAACAACTATTTTTTCAAATCGTCTTCAACTTTAGAATAAAAATCACTATTGTCAGATTCACCGTTTCTAATGCTTAAACTAAATTTGGCCCTTGAAGAAGTTTCTCTAGCAAACATTCTTTTAATACCTATGTCATTTTTATC
>CALPKO020000107.1 GCA_943324165.2 Bdellovibrio sp. ZAP7
TGAATACAAAAACATCGATGAAGCAGCAAATTCGCCTCTTGCGCAACAATTGTTTTATTTGCCTTTTGTGAAATCGGTTTATGTTGCTAGCAATTTTATTGCTATTGAAAGGTACAATATTGTAGAATGGGATGCTGTGCAAGAAGCAGTTGCCGAACAAATCAACGATTTTGTAAACAATGGCGGAACAATCATTAAAATAGACGAAACCAAAAAAAGTAAAACAGCGGCTACAGTTTATGGAGAAACTACGCCAAACCCATCAGTTTTGAAATTTGTAGTCAGCAGAATGTTAACCAAAACAGCACTCGAATTCAAAAATATTGACGAAACTGCCACCTCTCCTTTAGCAAAAGAATTGTTTAAATTTCCTTATGTAAAAGAAATTTTTATTGATGAGAATTACGTTTCAGTTACCAAATATGAAGTGAACGAATGGAACGAAATTTCGACTGAAATTAGAAGTTTTATCAAATCATTTATAGAAAACGGCGGAACGGTTATCGATGAAACAATTGCCATTCAAAACCCGAAAATCGAAAAACAAAAAATCGAAAATTTCGATAATCTCGATACTACTTCTCAGCAAATCATCAATATTTTAGAAGAATATGTAAAACCTGCTGTAGCCGCTGATGGTGGAAATATCCTTTTTGATTCTTATGATGAAAAGGAAAAACGTGTGAAAGTAGTGCTTCAAGGTGCTTGCAACGGTTGTCCATCTTCCACTTTTACATTAAAAAGTGGTATTGAAAATATGCTTAAGGACATGTTGAACGATAAAGACATTATTGTGGAAGCATTGAATGGGTAATTTTAAAAGAAGTTGCTCTTTTAATTACCGTTGATTTTTGCCATTGCGATTGCCATTGATTTTTTTCAACCATTTATACCATTTCCTAATTTAAAATAATTATTTTTGCTTTTCAAAAAAATTTGATACAATAGCTATAAATATGAGAACGATACAATTTAGAGAAGCCATTTGTGAAGCCATGAGCGAAGAAATGCGCCGTGATGAATCCATTTATTTAATGGGTGAAGAAGTTGCAGAATACAATGGTGCTTACAAAGCTTCAAAAGGAATGTTAGACGAATTTGGACCAAAAAGAGTAATCGATACGCCAATTGCAGAACTAGGTTTTGCAGGAATAGCTGTTGGTTCAGCGATGAATGGTTGCCGTCCGATTGTGGAATACATGACTTTTAACTTCT
This sequence comes from Bdellovibrio sp. ZAP7, assembly GCA_943324165.2. GTDB lineage: Bacteria > Bacteroidota > Bacteroidia > Flavobacteriales > Flavobacteriaceae > Flavobacterium. The sequence goes on from CALPKO020000107.1 coordinate 1,216, forward strand.
CTTTGGTTGGTATCGATCAAATTATAAACAACGCTGCCAAAATGAGACAAATGTCGGCAGGTCAGTTTCCGATGCCAATGGTTTTTCGTGGACCAACGGCTTCTGCTGGACAACTTGGCGCAACACACTCTCAAGCTTTTGAAAATTGGTTTGCTAACACACCAGGGTTAAAGGTAGTTGTTCCATCTACGGTTTATGACGCAAAAGGGCTGCTAAAGGCTGCAATTCGCGACAATGATCCAGTCATTTTTATGGAATCGGAGCAAATGTATGGAGACAAAGGCGAAGTGCCAGATGGCGATTACATTATTCCGCTTGGTGTTGCAGATATAAAGAGAGAAGGAACAGATGTGACCATCGTTTCTTTTGGAAAAATCATAAAAGAAGCCATTATTGCTGCCGACGAATTAGCCAAAGAAGGCATTTCGTGCGAAATAATCGATTTAAGAACAGTTCGTCCAATGGATTATGAAGCGATTTTAACTTCTGTTAGAAAAACAAATCGTTTGGTAGTTTTAGAAGAAGCTTGGCCTTTTGCAAGTGTGGCATCAGAAATAACCTACATTGTTCAAGAACGTGCTTTTGACTTTTTAGATGCTCCAATTCAACGTATTACAACAGCCGACACGCCTGCACCTTATTCACCAACTTTGTTGAAAGAATGGTTGCCTAACGCAACAGATGTGGTAAACGCAGTGAAAAAAGTGATGTATAAAAAATGATTTTGTACATTTTTTAATCTAAAAAATGCATAAAATCTAAAATTACCGTAATTAACATAATTTCGTATTTTCTAATAAACGAAATAACTATATTTGAAACTTCATTGGATAAAAACAATGAAGTTTTTTTTATGAATAAATTTTTATTTCTATTTCTTCTTTTCACCAACTTTATTTTCGCACAAACAAAAGTTAGCGGAATTGTTCTAGATGAAAACAAAAAACCTATTGGTTATGCCAATGTAGCTTTTAAAGGCACTTCAGAAGGAGTAATAACCAATGAAGATGGTAGATTTTATTTAGAATCTGATCAAAATCGAAAAACTTTATCTATTTCTTTTGTTGGTTATAGTTCAAAAGAAATTGTTTTAAACAAAGCGGTAAATTACAATATGATTATTACGCTTCCAAGCGGCGAAGAACTAAATGAAGTAAAAATATTTGCAGGTAAAGTTTCTAAAAAAAATAATCCAGCCATCGATATTCTAAGAAAAATTTGGGCACGAAAACGCAGTAATGGTCTTCGACAATTCAATCAGTACCAACTCGAAAAATACGAAAAAGTCGAATTCGACATGAATACGATTGATTCCGCTTTTATGAAAAACCGTATTTTCAAAGGAATGGAATTTATTTTCAATCAAGTGGATACATCAAAAATCACAGGAAAAACCTATCTTCCCATATTTATTAACGAAGCGATTTCCAATGTTTACGGAGATAATGTCAAAAATAAAGTCAAAGAAATTTTAAAGGCCAACAAAAACTCTGGCTTCAACACCAATCAACAAATCATTGCTTTCATTAAAGATTTATACAATAGTTATGATATCTACAATAACTATTTAAAATTCTATGATAAAAGTTTTACAAGTCCGCTTTCAAGAACCGGAATTGATGTGTACAATTATGTTTTGACTGACAGCGCTTTTATTGACAAAAAATGGTGCTACAACATTGTCTACTATCCACGACGAAAAAACGAGTTAACATTTAAGGGTGATTTTTGGGTCAACGATTCGACATGGGCAATCAAAAACATCAACATGGAAGTGACCAAAAGTGCCAACATCAATTGGATAAAAGAAATTTATATTGAACAAGATTTTGATGTCTTGAGCGATTCGATTTTTCTTTTAAAAAGAGATTATATGATGACTGATTTTGCTCTTAATAAAAAAGAGAAATCTAAAGGATTATATGGAAAAAGAACAACTTTGTACAGGAATCACCAATTTAACATAGAAAAACCAGATGTTTTTTACAAGGAAGAAGTAAATAACCAAGATGATGAGGTTTATCAAAAAACAGATGATTTTTGGGAAGAAAACCGTTTTGAAAACCTCAGTAAAGATGAGAAGGGCGTCTATAAAATGCTAGACACGCTGCAAACCAACAAGAAATTCAGACAATTGTATGATTTAGTAACAATTCTTGGAAGTGGTTACATACAAAAAAATCACTTAGACATTGGCCCAATTTTATCGACAGTTGGTTTCAACCAAGTTGAAGGAACTAGATTGCGCTTTGGGGCAAGAACATATTTTGGTCCAAATGATAAATGGCGGCTTCAAGGCTATACTGCTTATGGATTTAAAGACAATAAATTTAAATATGGAGTGTCCGGGAAATGGTTAATTGACAAAAAAAACAGAATAATAATTTCTGGAGGAAATCGCCGTGATATTGAACAAATTGGAGCAAGTTTGACTACAACAAATGATGTTTTGGGGAGAAGTTTTGCCTCTTCTGCATTATTTACAAGTGGAAGCAACGGAAAATTAACCAACATCAACCTAACTTCAATTGCTATAGAAATCGAACCAGCAAAAAACCTTTCATTTCAAACAGGATTTTCATTCAGAACATTAACCACTGCGTCGCCAACCTTTAGTTTAGATTATTATACAGATGAAGCATTTACCGTTATAAAAAGTGATGTGCGTCAAGCTGAAATTAATTTGTTGATAGATTATACACCTAAAAGAAAAGCAATTGGATACGGGGTAGAAAGAAGTTATGTTGACAGTCCTTTTCCAAGGTTTTTTGTTAATTATAGCCAAGGATTGAAAGGCGTTTTTAAGAGTGATTTTGATTATCGAAGACTACAATTTTATTACAAACAACCACTTATAATGGGTGGTTTTGGAAGACTTAATGTGATAACTGAAGTAGGAAAAACTTACGGAAAAGTGCCTTTAGGATTATTGAGTATTGTGCCGGGTAACCAAACTTATTTTACAATTGAAAACACATTTAACGTATTGGATTTTTATGAATTTCAAACAGACCAGTACGCCACTTTTCAATTAGAACACAATTTCGGAGGCAGAATTTTTTCAAGAATTCCATATTTAAGAAAACTCAATTGGAGAGAAACAGTTGGTGTAAAAGGCGTTTATGGAACAATTTCTGACGCCAACAAAAAAATTAATGCCTCAGGATTGGTATACCAAGCACCACAAAATGGCTATTGGGAATACAACGCAGGAATAGGAAATATTTTTAAAGTTTTTAAACTTGAGTGCAGTTGGCGCGGAAGTTATTTTGGACCTGAAACTAGAAATTTTGCCATAAAAGGCTCTTTTGGATTTTATTTTTAAAAGATAAAAAATCAATTGAATTCAAAATCACTAAATTTGTTTTTTTAAACCAAACAATGAGTAAAATTAGAATCACAAAGCAATTTAGCTTCGAAACCGGTCATGCCCTTTATGGCTATGATGGAAAGTGTAAAAATGTACATGGGCACAGTTACAAACTTTCGGTAACTGTTGTTGGAACGCCAATTATAGATCGAAATAATGTTAAATTCGGGATGGTGATTGATTTCTCAGATTTAAAAAGTATCGTGAAAGAGGAAATTGTCGACCAATTTGATCACGCAACCGTTTTTAATCAAACTACGCCACATTTGGAATTAGCGAACGAATTGAAAAGCAGAGGGCATCATGTTATTTTAGTCGATTATCAGCCTACAAGCGAAAATATGGTAATCGATTTTGCTCAGAAAATTAAAAGTAGATTACCTATATCAGTGCAGCTTTTTAGTTTAAAATTGCAAGAAACAGAGACTTCTTTTGCAGAATGGTTTGCGAGTGACAATTTGGAATAAAAAAATCCACTCGCAAGCGGTTTGATAATAAATTTATTTTCTTTATCAAGCAAAACCACAGTGCTCTCAAGCAACAAATTCATTAAAAAAAGTGAGTATGCTTAGAATTGTTTTCATAAAAACCATCGATTTTGTACTTGAATTCATGAGATGCGTGTTTTACTCGAACGAGAATTTTTTGTTACACAGAATTATCTTTATATCAAAAAAATGAATTTAAAATATTTTGTTTTACCTTTAAGAGCTAAAAAACAACGATATGGAAAAAGAACTTCACGAACAATATGAATATGCTCGAAGAAGAATCAAACAAAAGAAGAATTTGTATTTTCATTTTGTGGTTTTCCTAATTGGAAATTTATTCATGTTTATCGCCAATCATTTTTTTAAAGTTGGCGCGCCAAGGCAGTGGTATATTTGGATTTTAACCGGTTGGTTATTTCTTTTAATTTTACATTTTATCAAAGTTTATATCACAGACCGATTTATGAATAAGAGCTGGGAAAGAGAGCAAATTGATCGATTGGTTGCCAAACAACAGCAAAAAATCAACCAATTAGAAACGAAAACGAATCAAGATTTTCAATAAAGATTTAAAAATTACTTTCAAAATGATAATAATGATTGCCGCAGCTGCTGAAAATAATGCACTTGGAAAAGACAATAAAATTGTGTGGCATTTGCCAGATGATTTCAAGAGATTTAAGAAGTTGACTTCTGGGCATTCAATAATTATGGGTAGAAAGACTTTTGAGAGTTTTGATAAACCATTGCCCAATAGAACACATATTATTATAAGTAGACAAAAGAATTACATTCCAAAAA